>NZ_JBSFBZ010000003.1:107790-250565 GCF_053593195.1 Saccharopolyspora sp. NPDC002376 | reverse complement strand
ACTGGACGTTGCCCCACCTTGGAAGGATGTGAGTGTTGATCGCGATCTCGTACCTGACGAACGTTGATCGCGCGAGATGGAAATTGGACATCCAATTTCCATCGAAATCGCACACCTCCGACACCCGGGCACCGCGCCGGACGGGTCGGTGCCTGGCCCTGGCGGGGATCACAGTTTCAATTGAAACTGTGATCCGCCGTGGCTGGGATTTACAGTTTCAATTGAAACTGTGGCGTGTCGGGGTCGGTCAGCGGGCGGCTCGGGCGACCAGTTCGGCGATGCGGTCGGTGACCTCCGCCGTTCGCTCCAACGGGAGCATGTGGCCCGCGCCCGCGTAGATCAGCAGCTTCGCGTCCGGCAGCGCCTCGGCGATGCGGCGGGAGTGGGTGTGCGGCGTGAGCCGGTCGGCCAGGCCGGAGAGCACGACGGTCGGTCGTAGCTGTTCCGGGCGGACGAGCTCAGCAGCCTGCCCGCCGTCTTCTCCCGGTCGTTGACCTGCAAGGCCCTGCTCATCCGATGATCACCCCTCAACCCGCGGCGTCGCATGTTACTCCGGGTAACGGATACCTTGGGTAGCGTGAGCTACATCTCTCGACCTGTCAAGGCCGCTCCGCGCGACGGCGAACGCGGCGACGCGCGGCGGGAACGCTGGCGCGAACACCGCCAGGCGCGGCGCGCCGAGTTCGTCGAGGCGACGGTGCGGGCCATCGGCAAGCACGGGGCCGAGGTCGGCATGGACGACATCGCCGCCGAGGCCGGGGTCAGCAAGCCGGTGCTCTACCGGCACTTCCACGACAAGAGCGACCTCTACGTCGCCGTCGGCGAGTGGGGCGCGGAGCTGCTGATGCAGCGTCTGCGGCCGCTGTTCCACGAGACCGGCAGCCCCAACCAGCGGATCCGCCGCCTGCTCGACACCTACCTCGGGACCATCGAGCAGTACCCGGACCTGTACCGGTTCGTCGTGCAGCGCACCTTCGCCGACCGACCGGTGCGCAGCGACCCGGTCACGGTGGAGAAGACGGTGATCGCGAACTCGCTGTCCCGCCTGCTCGGCAAGTACCTGCGACTGCTCGGCCTGGACTCCGGCGGGGTCGAGGTCTGGAGCCACGGCGCGGTGGGGATGGTGCAGGCCAGCGGTGACTGGTGGCTGGACCGGCAGTCGATGAGCCGCAGCGACCTCACCGACTACCTGGCGCAGATCATCTGGCACGCCATCGACGGTCTGCTGCGCTCGGCCGGACTGGTGATCGACCCCGACGAACCGCTGGAGATCAACGAGCACGGCTTGCGCGTGGTGGCCGATGTCGACGAGGAGGACGCCGACCATGGATGAGCACGACGAGGACGACTACCGCGGCCCGGCCACATTGCGCACCGAGGACCGCGAGGTCGCGGTCGAAGTGGTGCTGCGCGGCCATTTCCAGCCGATCGACGGCCGTTTCCACTGGTACGGACGGTTGGCCGCGCACGACGAGGTGGCCGAGTTCGCCGCCAACCGCAAGATGGCAGTACTGCTGAGCACCCCGCAGGGCGAAGCGCAGGGCACCCTGTCCGACCCGGATCCGTGGGGCCGCTTCCGGATCACCGGCACCGGCCGCCCGCCGTTCCCGATCCCGGCCGGCGTGGACGACTGAGCCGCGCGAAACGCGAAGGACACCTCCCACCAGGTACTGGCGAGAGGTGCCCTTCACCTCGGTCTAGCAACCGCGCGGACTCGCGCAGGGCGGAACTTTCCCCGATCAGCCGACGCCGAAGCCCACCCGCGGCAGCTCGGCCGGGCCGATCTCCACGTAGGCGACCTTCGTCGACGGGACGATGATGCGCCGCCCCTTCTCGTCGGTCAGCGCCAGCACGCCGTCAGCGTTCTTCAGCGCGTCGGCGACCAGCGACTCGACCTCTTCGGGGGACTGTCCGCTGGCGACCGTCAGCTCGCGCGGGCTGTCCACGACGCCGATCTTGACCTCCACGCCGAACCTCCGTTGGGCACTCGATTCCGATGGATGCGGCAAGGTTATCCCAGCCCGTACCGACTCAGGGCAACGAAGCCCGCCGCGCCGCTATTCCGCCAACCGCAGCAACCCAACCGGGGCCGGCAGAACCACAGCCTCCAGTCGGGCACCCGCAGTCCAGGCGGCGTCTGAGGTTCCGCTACCCGCACCGCTACGCAAAACGAGGATGGAAAAACCTCATTGAAACTGTGGTCATCAGCCGAGGCCGAGGCGCTCCATGCGCTTGCCGTGGTTGCTCTGCAGGCGGCGGAACATGGCTCCGATGCCGGTCAGGTCGCCCGAGCCCTTGATGATCAGCTCGGCCAGCGCGTCGCGCTCGGCGACCACCCGCTGCGCCTGCATGATCGCCTCGCCCAGCAGGCGCCGACCCCAAAGCGTCAGCTTGTCGCGCAGCTGGCGGTCGTCCTCGCAGGCCGCCTGCACCTCGCGCTCGGCGAAGGCCGCGTGCCCGGTGTCGGCCAGAACCGCGAGCACCAGTTCGCGCGATGTCGGGTCGAGCCACTCGGCCACCTCGCGGTAGAAATCGGCCGCCAGACCGTCTCCGACGTAGGCCTTGACGAGTGACTCCAGCCACGAATGCGGCGCGGTGGAGGCGTTGAACGCTTCGAACGGCTCGGCGAAGGGCTCCATCACCGCGCCGATCTCCACCCCGCGCCCGGCGAGGTGCTCCTCCAGCAACCGGTAGTGCCCCATCTCCGCCGCCGCCATGCTGGCCAGCGCGGCGCGCCCGGTCAGAGTGGGTGCTGTGCGCGCATCCTCGGCGAGGCGGTCGAATGCGCTGAGCTCGCCGTAGGCCAGTGCCGCCAGCAGATCCACGACGCCTTCCGAGTAACGTTCGTCACTTTCTCCCGGCAGCGCCGCGTTCTGGTCAGCCTCACTCATGGCTGCGAGCGTAACCGGCGGCGCGCCCGAGTTATACGCGCCACGGTCAGAACGGTCGACCAACAGGTATCCTCGGACACCGGAGGAGCTTCGGCGTCCAGCGGGCGGCCTGCCGGTCGCGCACCGTGGGGCTGGCTCCCCGAACGTCACGATCCGGGCGCGACAGCCCGAGCGGGACGGCCCCGGACCACTGCCGGTGCGAACGCGGCCCACGAGAGCTCGCACGCCGGTTTTGGCGCACGCGACGCCGAGAAGAACGAACCGCAGCGGATCTCCGCTGAGCGAACAGAGGCGCGCATCATCACGTCGGTGACCACGAGCACAGCGAGCGGCTGGGAACAGCAGGCCGCAGTGCCCGGAGGACGTCGCCACGGATCGACCCGAACCGGGACGCGAGCGCGCAGGTACCGAGAGAGGCGATCATTCTGACGTTCACCAACACCCAGGCCCCTGACGGCCTCGAAGACCCCAACGGCGGCGGCAGCCCCGAGGCCGAGGAGCCGGGCACCGCGCCGAACGCGACCCCGGAAGCCCCGACCTTCGCCGAGCTGGACGTGCACCCGGACATCGTCCGGGCGCTGAGCGAGTCGGGCATCGAGCGCACCTTCGCCATCCAGGAGCTGACCCTGCCGCTGGCGATGGGCGGCGAGGACCTGATCGGCCAGGCGCGCACCGGCACCGGCAAGACGCTGGGCTTCGGCGTCCCACTGCTGCACCGCGTGCAGGTGCCCGGCGACGGCACCCCGCAGGCGCTCGTCGTGGTCCCGACCCGCGAGCTGTGCCTGCAGGTCACTCGCGACCTCACGGACGCGGGCAAGCACCTGGGCGTGCGCACCGTCGCGGTCTACGGCGGCCGCCCCTACGAGGAGCAGATCTCCGCCCTGCAGAAGGGCGTCGACGTCGTCATCGGCACCCCGGGCCGCCTGCTCGACCTGGCCGAACAGCGCCACCTGGTGCTCGGCAAGGTCCGCGGGCTGGTGCTCGACGAGGCCGACGAGATGCTCGACCTGGGCTTCCTGCCCGACATCGAGCGGATCCTGCACATGGTTCCCGAGCAGCGGCAGACGATGCTGTTCTCGGCCACCATGCCGGGCCCGATCCTGACCCTGGCCCGCACCTTCATGACCCGCCCCACGCACATCCGCGCGGAGCAGGCCGACGAGAGCGCAGTCCACGAGCGCACCCGGCAGTTCATCTACCGGGCGCACGCGATGGACAAGACCGAGCTGATCGCCAAAGCGCTGCAGGCCGACGGTCGCGGTCTGGCGATGATCTTCAGCCGCACCAAGCGGCAGGCCCAGAAGGTGGCCGACGAGCTCACCGAGCGCGGCTTCGCGGCCGGCGCGGTGCACGGCGACCTCGGCCAGGGCGCCCGCGAGAAGGCGCTGCGCGCGTTCCGCTCCGGCAAGGTCGACATCCTGGTCGCCACCGACGTGGCCGCCCGAGGCATCGACGTCGCCGGGGTCACGCACGTGATCAACCTGCAGTGCCCGGACGACGAGAAGACCTACGTGCACCGCATCGGCCGCACCGGCCGGGCAGGCCGCGAGGGCGTCGCGATCACCCTGGTCGACTGGGACGAAGAGCCCCGCTGGAAGCTGATCAGCGAAGCGCTGGGTCTGGACAAACCGCAGCCGGTGGAGACCTACTCCACCTCGCCGCACCTGTTCATCGAACTCGACATCCCGACCGACGTCACCGGACGGCTTCCGCTGTCCAAGCGCACCCGGGAAGGCCTCGACGCCGAGCCCGAGGCGCAGGGCGGCGAGCCCAAGCGTCCGCGGCGCAGCCGCCGACGCACCCGCGGTGGCCAGGAGTCCCGCGGCGAAGCCGAGGCCGGCGCCCGCCAGGACAGCGACTCCGAGACCCGGCCCGCGCGCACGCGTCAGCGCCGTCGCACCCGCGGCGGAGCCGAGGCCAGCGCACCGGCGCCCGAGGCGCCCGCCGCAGGCGCGGAAGCCGACGCCGGGGAGCGGCCGCGCCGTCGACGCCGGAGGCGTCGTCCGGGCGGCGACCAGGTCGGCGAAGCCGGCGGTTCGACGCGCAGCGGCAACGCCGAAGGCGGCGCCGCGTAGCGGAGGCAGCGGATGGCGGTTTCGCGGGAGATCGCCATCCACCCCGCAGGCGGATCAACAGCCGCTGAGAAGCACGGGTCTGGAAACAGGCTTGTAAGCTCGCCCTCGAGGCGAGCTTTTTTTAGGAGTGATGGTGGTCCGGCCGGAGCGGCGTACGCGTACCGACCTCGTCGTGGTCGCGCTGATCGCGGTCGCCGTGGTCGTCACCGGGACCGTGCTGTGGTTCAACAGCGACGCCCGGGCCACCGTTTCCGAGGTTGCCCCGCACCCTCTGCCCGAACTCCCCGAGGCCAAGAGCGTTCCTGAGGGATTCACCGAAGCGTGGCGGGCTCCGAGTCCCGCCACCCCGGTTCCCGTCGTCGCCGGTCCGGCGGCCGTGACCGGCTCGGGCAACGAAGTCCTCGGACATGATCCCGAAACCGGTCGAGTCGCTTGGCGCTACGCGCGCGACATTCCACTGTGCACGATCGGTTCGGAGTGGGACCGGGCGATCGCGGTCTTCCGGAAGTCCCGCAACTGCAGCGAGGTCACTTCGCTGCAGGGGCCGACCGGGCTCCGCGGTCCGCAGCGCAACTCCGACGCCGAGCTCGACACCCAGCTGCTCTCCGACGGCACCTACGTGACCGCCACCGGGCAGCACACCTTCGAATCGTGGCGCTCGGACCTGGTGCGCACCCAGCAGTTCGGCATTCCGCCCGCGGTCAAGAACCCGGACAACAACATGAAGCGCCCGAACTGCACGTACACCTCCACCGCGGTCGGCGACGACCGAGTCGGCGTAATCGAGAAGTGCCCGCAGGAGCTGGGCCGGATCACGGTCATCAAGACCAAGCCGGAGGACGACGAGAAGCCCGAGGAGGTCTTCAGCACCGGGCTCGGCAGCGCCTCGGCCGGGGTCATCGCGGTCACGAGCAAGCACGTCGCGGTGGTCGAGCGCGACCGCTCCACGGTGGTCGTGTTCGACGACAACGGCCGCGAGGTCACGCGCTACCCGGTCCGCCTCGGCACCCCGGACTTCCGGTCGAACGTGCAGGTCGAGGGCACCAAGACGGGCAACCGGATTTACTGGCACACCGGTGCGGACACCCTCGCGCTCGACCCGACCACGCTCACCCCGCAGTGGAGCGTCCCGGACACCCTCGGACCGGGCACCGGATTCGCCGGAAAGCTGCTGGTCCCGGTGCGGGAGGGGCTCGCCGTGATCGACCCCGGCACCGGCAACCACGAGCGCGTGATCCCGGTGGACCGCGGCGGATACACCGGCCCGGTGCAGCTCAACGCGGTCGGTTCGGTTCTGCTCGAACAGCGCGGCGATACCCTCGTCGCTCTCCGCTGATCACCCCGTGAGCACTTCCGGTGCTATGACGCCGGAAAAGGCGCACAGCTCGTCAGAGCCACCACCAGAACCACAGCGAACCCAGCACCAGGACGAACACTCCGACAGTCGCGAGGCCACCGGCCAGATCGCGGCGGCGATCGGCGACCGCCTGCAGCGCCAAGGCCACCAGCGACGCCACCAGCTGGCTGATCACCGCTGGTAAGCCGGGCCCTTCCAGCCCCTCCCGCGTCGCCCAGAACTGGACGCCGGCGAGGAACAGTGAGAGCACGAGAAACCCGGCCGCCAGCGCTCCGCTCAAGCCGCGGAACCTGCCCTTGCTCCGGCTGGCAGGCTGATGCGCGTGCCGTCTCCGACCAGCATCGGCGGGGATCGGCTGGGTTCGGAACCGGCGCGGCTCCGGTGCGCGCATCCGCCGGTGCTCTTCTCGGCTGCTCATCAGGTTTCCAACGCAGACCAGGACGGCAGATCTGGTGCCGCCTGCTTGCCCTCGGCGCAGTGCGACCGGAAATCGCACCACGAGCAGTGCCGCCCGGTGCGCACCGGGAACAGCGACTCCGGGTCTCCCCCGAGTTCCAGCTCGTCCGCGGCGCTCTGGAACTCGGCAGCCAGCTGCTCGGCCCGATCCCGCAGCTCGGCCAGCGATTCCGCGGTGTGCTCCCAGCTCGCTACGGTTCCGCTCGGCAGGTGGTGCAGCTCGACGCGGCGGCAGGTCCGGTGGAACTGCTTGCGCACGGCCAGCGCGTAGAGGCCCAGCGCCAACGAATCCCGCGCGTCGCTGATCTGCAGCCCGAATCGTCCGGTCTTGTAGTCGACGACCACGAGTTCCCCGTGCCGCTCGTCGATCCGGTCCACCCGGCCCTCGGCGATGATCGACCCGACCGGCGCGGAAACCCACCGCTCGACCGCGAGCGGAGTCTCCCCCGGAGGCAGCTCGGCGACGTACCCGTGGACCCATTCCTGCGCGCGCCCGCGGAATTCAGCGGCCTGCTCGGGATCGGCGAACCCGTCGGACTTCCAGTACTCCCGCACCAGCGCCGAGGCGCGCTCCGGCGACCGCTGGTCGACGCGCAGGTCGAAGTAGGCACGCAGCGCGTTGTGCACCACCGCGCCCAACGTGGCGTTGGCCCGGGCACCGGATCGCGACGGGGTCGGGCGATCCAGGTAGTTCATGCGGTACTTGCGCGGGCACTGCTGCCAGGTCGACAGGCGAGCCGGCGTCACCCGCACCAACTTGCTGGGAATGCCTTCGAGACCGAGCTGCCCTTGCACGTGACCCACAGTACGCAGTTTTGCTACTACACCTCGACCTGCCCCGTTCAGTCGATCATCTTGCTACCGCTGCACCTGTCGACGAGTCGGTCCAATGACTCCGGCGGCGTCGTCTCCTGGCCGATCCGGATCGTCTTGTTGGTGCCGTGGTAGTCGCTGCTCCCGGTGGGGATCAGGTCCAGCTCGGCGGCGAGCCCGCGCAGCCGCTCGCGCGTCGCGGGGTCGTGGTCGGGGTGGTCGATCTCGATGCCGGCCAACCCGTGCCCGGTCAGCTCCTCGACGACCTCCGCGGTCACCACCGGTCCGCGAGCCGTCGCGAAGGGGTGCGCCAGCACGGTCGCCCCGCCGGCGTCGGAGATCATCTGGATCGCGCGCTGGATCGGGGTGTCGGTACGCGGCAGGTAGTACCGACCGGTGCCACCGAGGTACTTGGCGAACGCCTCGTCCACGCTGGCCACCGTTCCCGCCTCGACCAGAGCGCGCGCGAGGTGCGGACGGCCGCCCGGCGAGTCCGGCGGCAGCCCGGCCATCAACCCCTCCGGGTCGATCGGGAAACCGTCGGCCGCCATGTGCCGAGCCATCTGGAGCAGCCTTTCCCGCCGCTCCGCGCGCAGCCGCGACTGCTCGACGACGAGCGCCTCGGACGCCGGGTCGAACAGGTACGCCAGCAGGTGCACGGTGATCGTCCGGCCGTTGCCGTCCGGACATGCGCAGGACAGCTCAGCGCCCGGGACGACCCGGAGCCGGCCCGGCGGCCCGAGTTCGCGCACCGCTCGCTCGGCCTCGGCCCAGCCCGCGGTGGTGTCGTGGTCTGTGATCGCGATGGCATCCAGCCCCGCCGCGACGGCCGTGGCCACCAGCTCGGCCGGTGTGTCGGTGCCGTCGGACTCGGTGGAATGCGTGTGCAGGTCGATTAGCACACCGAACAGTGTGACCCATGCTCCGCGAACCGCGGCGACCGCTGTCCGGGCGGCGATCGGCCCGGCGAGCTGGACGCCCGCCGGGCCGATCATCGCTCAGAGCTTGGCGGCTTTGCGCTTTCCGACTGCTGCTCGGCGAGCCTTGAGCATCGAGAAGCGGTCCTGCTGCTGACCCTTCTTGTCACCGAAGACCAGGCCGGAGATCGCGTCTTCGACCTCGGTTGGGTTCGGGACGTACTCGATGCGGTTGAGCGCCTGGATCTGACCGGCCGACTCGACCACGAGGGTGCCGTACCCGAAGATCCGGCCCGCCAAGGAACGAGCGAAGGTCAGGTCGGTCACCTTCGTGATCGGCATCATCGCCACGTTGGTGGTGAAGATGCCGGAGGTCAGCAAGAACCTCTTGTCGGTGACGACGACGCGTTCCACGTACCAGTCGAGCACCTGGTACGTGAAGCGCACCAGGACGATCAACCCGGCGTACCAGAGGATGTTCTGGAACAACCAGGCGTTTCCCGCTGGCAGCAGGTACGACACCATAACCAGGCCGACGAGCAGGCCGATCGCTTCGAAGAGATCCCACAGCAAGCACGCCCAGTGGCGCCGCACGCGGATCACCCTGCGTTCGGTGTCCAGCAGGTACTCGTCGGGATCCCTCGGAGCGAACAAGGCACCCGCCTCCCGCGGCTCGCGCTTACTGGAAGAGGTTCTGCATGAAGGTGATGACGGCCTCTGCTGCGCCCTTCAGGCTGTCCAGGATGCCGTTGACCACGCCACTCGCTTGAGCTGGCGCGGCAAACAGGAAATACAGGAGGAAAGCAACTCCGGCCCACGTGAGGATTTTCTTCATGTTCACTGTCACGCACCCCGTCCGAAAATGCCCTTGAGTAGCGCAGGCGTTTGCTGATCCGTTGTACCGCACTTCGCTGCTTTACGGCAGCTTTGTACCGCACTTGGGTCAGTCGTATCCAAGCGGGCTCGGATCAACTACCCTCCGTGGCGATGATCGTATCGGAGAACCCCATGATCCGCTGCATCGGAGCAGTGATCCACGACCCATTTGGCCGGTTACTGCTGATCAAACGCGCACATGAGCCGGATGCCGGGAAGTGGTCGCTGCCCGGCGGCAAGGTGGAGCAGGGAGAATCCGACCATTCGGCGGTACAACGCGAAGTCCTCGAGGAAACGGGACTCTCCGTCACTGTCGGCGCGCTCGTCGGCCGCATCACCCGCCCCACTCCGCACGGGACCTACGACATCCTCGATTACTCCTGTCGGAGCAACGATTGGGCACTTTGCCCTGGTGATGACGCCGCAGATGCCATTTGGGCGGACAGTGCGACTTTCGCCACATTCGACGCCGACGGCGCTCTGACGGAGGGCTTGGCGGACTACCTGCGGTCCTGGGATTGTTTACCCCGCAACGAGTGATCGTCTGGATTCGACCGGATGATCACTTCGATCCTCGGTGACCGAGTTGTCCGAACCAGGCCGCGGAGCTCGCGGGCATTCGCCCACATCGCCCAATTCACCCGTTTCCGTCCGCCATTCGATGCGCCTTGTGACGTTCTGCTAGAGCGGTTGCCGCGGCAACGCTCCGACGGAGTATCGTTGCCGGTTGGCTGACGCGAGGACCACCGCATCGGTGGATGACCTTCAGGAGGTGAGGGATCGTGGGCAATAGCGCCGACAGCGCTCTTCCGTGCAGTACCAACCGCATCCCCGCCGGGAAGACCGTCCGCTAGCACTGCCGGTCATCGCCCCCTCCGGACCCGGCCGGGATGCGCGACCCCGTTCCGCGCCTCGAAGCTCGTCGTTCCCCGGTTGATCCACCCCGACGGAACGCGCCCCGGACACCCCTGGAGGCCGCCGTGCCCAACCTCCCCTCGCTCGGTCTGCGCAACCGAAACGGCCGCACGTCCCGCACCGCGCCTCGCCCGACGCCCGCACCGACCTCCGACTACGTGGTGGACTGCGGGATCTACGTCGACGGCAAGCGGGTCGAAGGCACCTGGAACCACTTCGATGCCGTCGAAGAAGTGCGGCGCCGCGGCACCGGATTCGTCTGGATCGGACTGCACGAACCCACCGAAGAGCAGATCAACGGTCTCGCCGACACCTTCGGACTGCACGAGCTGGCCGTCGAGGACGCCGTGCACGCCCACCAGCGGCCGAAGCTCGAGCGTTACGACAACACGCTGTTCATGGTGCTCAAGACGGTCCGCTACCTCTCGTCGGACCGGCGGTCGGCGACCAGCGAGATCGTCGACACCGGTGAGCTGATGGTGTTCCTCGGCCGGGACTTCGTGATCACCGTCCGGCACGGCAAGCACGCCGGGCTCGGTCAGGTGCGCAGCCAGCTGGAGGCCGATCCGGAGCAGCTGGCGCTGGGGCCGTCGGCGGTGCTGCACGGCGTCGCCGACCTCGTGGTGGACACCTACCTGGAGGTCACCGAGGCCATCCAGGACGACATCGACGAGATCGAGGCCGAGGTCTTCGAGCCGCGCACCAAGGTCGACGCCGAGCAGATCTACCTGATGAAGCGCGAAGTGCTGGAGCTGCGCCGGGCGGTGTTACCGCTGACGAAGCCGTTGCAGCGGCTGGCCGACGGCTACACGCCGATGGTCGCCGACGACGTGCGCTCCTACTTCCGCAACGTCGAGGACCACCTGGCGAAGGTCTCGGAAATGGTGGGTTCCTTCGACGAACTGCTGACCACCCTGGTGGACGCGACGCTGGCCAAGATCACGCTCCAGCAGAACACCGACATGCGCAAGATCTCCGCGTGGGTCGCGATCATCTCGACGCCGACCATGATCGCCGGAATCTACGGCATGAACTTCACCAACATGCCCGAGGTGGATTGGACCTACGGCTATCCGGGCGTGCTCGCGGTGATGATGTGCGCCTGCATGGTGCTGTTCAAGATCTTCCGCAGGAACAAGTGGTTGTGATGGCACTGGGTAACGAAGTCCGGATCTCGGACGATACGCTCAGCGGGGTCACTTCGCGCCCGGTCTTCTTCCGGACGCGCCACCTGCCATTCACCGCCGCCCGTTCAATTCGGGCGGTATCCGCGCGTGAGGAGGTTGTCATGCACCGGCTGCTGCAGAACCAGGGGCACGCCAAGCATCAACCCACCTCCGCCCCTCTGCCGCGACGAAGTCCGGTGACGCGACGGCAGATCGCGGAACAGCTGTTCCGGCACACCTCGTGGGTGCAGCGAAAACCCGGCGCGATGTGGGACGCGGTTCCCGCCGCGCCGCGCGCCGCCGTGCGCTGACGCCTGCCGGGATTTCCGCGGGCCACATCGTGAGGACGAATTCTCTTGCAGATCTTCGTTGTTCACGTCGGAGGCATCGCCATGACTCGCTTGATGACCAACAAGCTCACCATCCTCGTCGCACTGATCATGGGATGGATCTTCACCCTGTTCGTGCTGATCTCGAACCAGCCCTGATCCACTCGTCCACTGTGGCCTGAATTCGCACCCACGAGCGGTAGCCACATTCAGCGATGCAGTCGCGCATCGCGGTCGTGGTGCGGCTATAACTCCCACCAGGCAAGGATCTCCAACGGTGGAGGTGGTCGCGGATGCCGGGTTTGCGCACGACTGCCGCGGTTCTGGCGCTGCTCGGCGCCGCACCGCTGCTCCTGGCGGCGAAAGCACCGCCGGTCGAGCAACAGCTCCTCGACCTGACCAACAACGCCCGAGCGGGCGCCGGTTGCCCACCGCTACGCCTGAACGCGAACCTGAACGAGGCGGCGGCGGAACACAGCGCAGACATGGCCCACCAGAACCACTTCGAGCACACCGGGAGCGACGGCAGCGACCCCGCGGACCGCACCCAAGCAGCGGGCTACCCGGGCAACTACATCGGGGAGAACATCGCCGCAGGCTACGACTCCCCCACAGCCGTCTTCCAGAAGTGGATGGAAACCGCAGTCCACCGAGGCAACATCCTCGACTGCGAATTCACCGACCTGGGCGTCGGCCACGCAGAAGTCCCGACCAGCCAGTACCGCACCTACTGGACCCAAGACCTCGGCCGCCCACCGATCAGGTGAGCCGTGAAGGGCACCTTTGACCGAGTTTAAGTCGGTCAAAGGTGCCCTTCACCGGGTCTGGATCAGGTGAGGGTGCGGCCGGTGGTGGGATTGAAGAGGTGGATCTTGTCGGGGTTGAACCAGACGTTGAGGGGTTGGTTCTCGCGGGCTCCGGACTGGACCGAGAGGCGGGTGACGACCTGGCCTTCGTCGGTCGGGACGTCGGCGCTGCCGCTGTCGGCTGCGAGTTCGTCCAGTTCCGCCGTGCTCGCGCGGCCGCCGTGGAGGGTGAAGTAGACGTATTTGTCCGAGCCCATTTCCTCTACTACGTCTACCTCGCCTTGGAAGGTTGCGCCGGTGGCGCGGGTCGCGTCGTCGAGCAGGGTGGCGTCTTCGAAGTGCTCCGGGCGGATGCCGAGGACGAGTTCGCGTGGGGCGTTGGCGGATTCCAGGGCGCGGCGGAGGCGGTCGTTGAGCGGGACGTCGCCCAGGGGGCCGCGTAGGACTCCGTCGACGGCCTCGACCGGTGCGAAGTTCATCGCTGGAGAGCCGATGAAGCCCGCTACGAACAGGTTCGCCGGGTGTTCGTAGAGGTGTTGGGGCGCGCCCACTTGCTGCACGACTCCGCCGCGCAGGACGACCACGCGGTCGCCCAAGGTCATCGCCTCGGTTTGGTCGTGGGTGACGTAGACCGTCGTGGTGCCCAGGCGCTTCTGGAGCTTCGAGACCGACGTGCGCATCTGAACTCGGAGCTTCGCGTCCAAATTGGACAGCGGCTCGTCCATCAGGAACGCCTTGGGGCTGCGGACGATCGCTCGCCCCATCGCGACGCGCTGACGCTGGCCGCCGGAGAGGTTGGCCGGCTTTCGCTCCAGGTGCTTGGTCAGGTCGAGGATCTTGGCCGCCTCCTCGACCTTCGCCCGCACCTTCGTCGTGTCAACCTTGGCCAGGCGCAGCGGAAAGGCCATGTTCTCGAACACCGTCATGTGCGGGTACAGCGCGTAGGACTGGAACACCATCGCGATGTCGCGGTCCTTCGGCGCGCGTTCGTTCATCCGCTCACCGCTGATGCGCAGCTCGCCGGAGCTGATGTCCTCCAGCCCGGCGATCATGTTTAGCGTGGTGGACTTCCCGCAGCCGGACGGGCCGACCAGGATCACGAACTCGCCGTCAGCGATCTCCAGGTTCACCTCGTCGACCGCCAACGCCCCGTCGGGATAGCGCTTGGACACCGCGTCCAGCACGATCTCGGCCACTTCGCCTCACCCCTTCACTGCGCCGGAGGTCAGTCCGGACACGATGCGCCGCTGGAAGAACAGCACGAACACGATGATCGGAACGGTGATCACTACCGCCGCGGCGGAGATGGACCCGGTCGGGTCCTCGAACTGCGAGCTGCCGGTGAAGAACTGCAGCGCCACCGGCACCGTCCGGGAGTTCTCCGTGGAGGTCAGCGAGATCGCGAACAGGAAGTCGTTCCAGCAGAAGATGAACACCAGGATCGCGGTGGTGAACACGCCCGGCGCGGCCAGCGGCGCGATCACCTTCGCGAAGGCCTGCCCCGGCGTCGCGCCGTCCATCTTGGCCGCCTTCTCCAGCTCCCACGGGATCTCCCGGAAGAACGCCGACAGCGTGTAGATCGACAGCGGCAGCGAGAAGGTGATGTAGGGCAGGATCAGGCCCGGCCATGTGTCGAAAAGCCCCAGCACCCGCTCGATCTCGAACAGCGGGGACACCAGCGACACCTGCGGGAACATCGCGATCAGCAGCGACACCCCGACCAGCAGCCGCTTGCCTGGGAACTCCAGCCGGGCGATCGCGTAGGCCGCCATTGTTCCCAGCACGACGGCGATCGCGGTCGCGATCAGCGCGATGCCGATGGAGTTCAGCAGCGCGCGGGTGAACTCCGTGGTGCTGAAGATCGCCGCGTAGTTCTCCAGCGTCCACTCTCGCGGAATCAGGTTGCCGTCGGACAGCGTGTCCGGCGTCTTGAACGACAGCGACAGGATCCACAGCACCGGCAGCAGCGCGTAGACCACGACGACGACGTTGAGCACCGTCCACTTGGCCTTCCGCGCCGGGGTCTCCGCCCCTCCCACGCCCGCCATCAGCGCCTCCCCTCGTCGTCACTACCGGGCGCGGCCGTGCCGAAGAGCTTGACGAAGATCCACGCGATGAGCGCGACGGCCACGAAGATCAACACCGACATGGTGGAGCCGATGCCCAGGTTCAGTCCCTTGATCAGGTTGTTGTAGGCCAGCACCGACACCGACGAAGTGTCCTGCGCGCCGGAGGTGAGCACCACGATGTTGTCGAAGACGCGGAAGGCGTCGAGGGTGCGGAACAGCAGCGCGACCAGGATGGCCGGTTTCATCACCGGCAGCATCACCTTCACGAACCGCTGCCACGGCCCGGCGCCGTCCATCGCCGCCGCCTTGAGCAGGTCGTCAGGCACCAGCGCCAGCCCGGCCATCAGCAGCAGCGCCATGAACGGGGTGGTCTTCCAGACCTCGGCGAGGATCACGATGGCCAGCGCGCTGGCGTGCTCGGTCAGTGGTGCGCCGCCTGGTGTGATCGCGTTGGCGAGGTAGCCGGTGTCCGGCGTCCAGGCGTAGCGCCAGCTGAAAGCCGCGACCACGGTGACTATTCCGTACGGGATGAGGGTGACCGTGCGGACCAGACCGCGGCCGACCAGAGCCCGGTGCATGACCAGCGCCAGGCCCATGCCGAGCGCGAATTCGATGACCACCGACACCGCGGTGACCAGCACGGTCACCCAGAACGCCGTCCACCAGTAGCTGTTGCTCAGCACGGTGATGTAGTTGTCCAGCCCGACGAACTCGCGCTGGTCCGGGTACTTCAGGTCGAAGCGCTGGAACGACAGCCACAGCGCGTAGAGGATCGGGTAACCGGTGACGGCGAGCATCACCAGCGCGGCCGGGGCGCACAGCATCCAGCCGAGCCGGCGTTCGGCCTTCTTGCCCTCGCTGATCGCTCCCCCGCCGTTGGACACCGCCACGGGCTCCGCTTGACCTCGCTGCACCATCAGGGCATCACTCCCTTGGACTCCAAGGCGTTCTGCACCTCGGTGCGCATCCGGTCCGCGGTGGGCTGCGGGTCGATCTGCGCGATCGGGGACAGCAGTTTGGACAACACCGTGGAGACGTTCTGGGCGGCCGGGGTCACCGGGCGAACACCGGGATCCTTGAGGGCTTCCAGGATGGTGTCGCGCATCGGGTACTCGGCGGCGATCTCGGGATCGGCGTAGACGGACTCGATCGTCGGCGGCACACCGTCGTTGAGCGCGGAGGCCTTCTGGTTCTCCGGATTGCGCAGGCACTTGGCCGCTTCGAAGGACAGCTCCGGCTTGGTCGAGAAGCTGCTGATCGCGTAGTTGCCGCCGCCGATGGTGGACTTGCTCGGCACCCCCGGCTGCAGACCCGGCAGCCGCGCCCAGCCGACCTTCGCGGCCAGCTCCGGCTTCTTCTCCTGCATCGAGGCGTAGACGAACGGCCAGTTCAGCTGGAACGCGGACTGCCCGGACTCGAACTCCTGCCGGGCGTCGTCCTCCTTGGCGTTGTTCATCGACGCGCTGGTCACGCCCGCAGTGCCGAGGTCGTGCAGCGCCTGCAACGCCCGCACCGCGCCCTCGTCGACCACGGCGGTCTTGTCGTCGTCGGAGACGATGTGCCCGCCCGCCGATTCGACCAGCGTGTTGAAGTGCACGTACAAGCCCTCGTACTGCGCGCCGGTCAACGAGATCCAGTGCGGCTTGCCCTCCTGCTTGAGACGCTGGGCGGTGGAGATCATCTCGTCCCAGGTCTTCGGCGGTTCGGGCACCAGGTCCTTGCGGTACCAGAGGAGCTGCACGTTGGTGTTCTTCGGCGCTGCGTAGAGCTTGCCGCCCCAAGTGGCGGTTTCCAGCGGCCCCTGCAGCGTGCCTTGCTCGACGTCGGTCTTGTCCTGCCCGGTCCACTCCCGGATCCACTTCGCCTCGGCGAACTCACCGGTCCAGGTGACGTCGAGGTTCAGGACGTCCATGCCGTCGTCCCCGGCGGCGAGCCGGCGCACCATCTGCTCGCGCTGGCCGTCAGCGTCGCGGGGCAGCTTGTGGTAGACGATGTTGTACCGCCCGCCCGACTCGGCGTTGCAGCGGTCGACGTTCTGCTGCAGGTTCTCCTCGGGCGCGCTGTAGAGGTTCACGGTGTTCGCGCTGGATGCCGGGGCGCAGGCGGTCAGCGCGGACGCGCAGGCCAGCGACGCTCCGAGCACCGCCGCGCGACGAGTGCGGCGAACTCTCACGATCGGTCCTCCCGGTTTCTGGTCGCAGCCACGACCGAGCCCGAGTGCCCACGCTCCGTCGCCTGCCACCACCGGCGATGACGCCGGTGAAGGGAAAGCTAGGGCTCTTGATCAGCCGCGGCAAGACCGCCGCACCCCTTGTTGCCAACACGTGAAATACGGCGAAACAGGCAACCCCCGGACTCCCCCGAAAGCACGATGCCCAGGCTCCGGACGGGGGCCTGGGCATCGGTGCGAACGCGTCACTGCGTGGGTGGTGGTTTCATCGCGAGCTTGGCGAGGAGGTCGCGCCCCTGCTCCGCGTGGCGGGGCTGGGCAAGGACGTCGTAGCGGCCCGCGACCAGCTGGCTCGCCGAGGAGAAGTCGCGGCGGCCGCGCGTGGAGGCGTAGCCGACCGCGGCGAAGACCAGACCGAACAACAAACCCGCGCCGAGGCCGGCCAGCACCGGGCCGATCCAGCTGCCCTGCGGGGTGAACATGCCCATGATCAGACCCACGAACAGGCCGAACCAGGCGCCGGAAGCGGCGCCGCCGCCCAGCACCCGGCCCCAGGTCAGCCGTCCCGTGACCCGCTCGACGAGCATCAGGTCGACGCCGACGATGGTCACCTCCTGCACGGGGAAATCGCTGTCCGCGAGGTGGTCGACGGCGCGCTGCGCCTCTTCGTACGTGCTGTAGGAGCCGATCGGCCAACCGGTCGGCGGCGTGGGCAGGCTCGGTGTGCCCGGCGTCTGCCGGCTGGCGCCGGTGAATGGGTTGGACACCGCTGACACCTCCGTGAAAAGTGCTGCCAAGGTCGGAACCGGCGGCGGCGGACGAGCCCGATTCCACCGCAATGTCCCGTCCCCCATCAGGCTACCCTGCGAGGGCTTCCCGGAGATCATGTCGGTCCACGACGCAGCACGCATCCCCAGCCGCCGGTTGGCTAGGGTTTCTGGTGGGGGGTGGGTGTTGTGAAGCGGGTTTGCATCGAGCGGTCGGTCTGGTTCGGCGAGGCCGAGCTGATCCCCGATCCGCACCGGTCTCGCGGGTGGACCGTGGCCGTCGACGGCGTCACCCAGTCCTTCGTGGATCTCGCCGATCCGACCTACCTGAAGCTGCCCTACATCGCCTGGATCGCGCAGACGATCGACCGGTGCTGGCCGTCCGGCGCCGCCGTGTCGGCGACCTACCTCGGCGGTGCCGGGTGCACGCTGCCCCGCTACGTCGCCGCGACGCGGCCCGGGTCCGAGCAGACCGTGTTCGAACTCGACGAGCCGCTGGTCGAGCTCGTGCGCGAGCACCTCGCGCTGGACGAGGTGCCGGGGCTGGACGTGCGCGCGCGGGACGGGCGAGCGGGCATCCAGGACGCGCCGGACGAGAGCAGCGATCTCGTGGTGCTCGACGTGTTCCGCGCTGGGAGCGTGGCCACCGAGCTGGCCACCGTCGAGTTCCTGACCGAGATCTCGCGGGTGCTGCGTCCCGGCGGGCTGTTCGCGGCGAACATCTGGGACGGCGGTGAACTGGAGTTCGCGCTGCGCGCGTTCGCCTCGGTCCGCGAGGTGTTCCCGCACGTCCTGGTCCTCGCCGAGCCCGGCGTCTTGCTGCGCCACCGCGCGGGCAACGTCGTGGTCGTCGCCTCCACCCAGGACCTGCCGAAGGCGGGGCTCGACGAGTGGGGCGCCGCGGCAGCGAACCGGATGTCGTGTCTGACACCGCCGCAGTTGGCCGCCATCGCCGGAACGGGCGCCCCGATCACCGAGGCGAACCCGCACACGGATTCGGTCCCACCGGTCCGGGGATCTCGCTAGCTCATCCGTCCGCGCGGGCGCGGGGTGAGGACGTCGACCGTGCCCAGCAGGATCATGTGCGCGTAGGCCGTGAGCACCGTGGCCAGCAGGATCCAGCCCCCGCCGCTCCAGGCGTTCGGCTCGGACAGCCACAGCACGCCGCCGAACACCAGTGCCGTCAGAGTGACGGCTCCGATGCGGGCGCCGGTCCGATAGGCGATCGCCGCGGGCCAGGTCAGCAGCACCGCGACCAGCGCCAGGCCGAGCGGGCCGAGGCGGAAACCGGTGGTGAACAACCAGAACTCCGCGGCGAGCAGCACCGCCGCGATGGCCAGCGCAGGGAGCCAGCGGGCCAGTCCGTGGCCGAAGCGGGACACGATCCTGCTGCCCGACCACACCGCGAACACCGCCACCAGCAGCATCGCGAACAGCACGCCGGGGCCGAAGGAAGTGCCCGAGAAGTCCGCGAGGCCCCGCCAGTCACCCGGCGGCTTCGGGTCGTAGGCGAACCAGCCGAAGTCCGCCTCCGGCATCGGGCAGTCGAACAGGCAGTAGCTCTGCTGGACTGATACCGCCGTGGCAGTGACGTGCTGCTGGAGATCGTCCAGACCTGATGCGGTCTGCAGGCTCGTCTGGCCGATGCCGGTGAACGCCACGGCAGTGGCAGCGAGCAGACCGAGCAGCGCCGCCCGGCGAGGAGCGGCAACGGTGTAGACGACCAGCATCGCCAACGGCTTGATCAGCGTCATCGCCCGACGACCGAGCCACGGCAGCACGCCACCGCGCGACGGGCGCGCGGCGCGGTAGCCGAGCAGGCCGAAGCGGGTCGCCAACGACAGCGCCCGCCGCTCCCCCAGGTCAGCGAAGCGCTGGCGGCCGACGGCGTAGTGCTCGACCTCGCTCGACAGCTGCTCCGGGGCGGGCGTCGACGGCTCGCCGCCGCCGCGCTGGTCCGCGCCCGAGGCCACCGTCGACACGTATGGGACTTCCTCCGCCGCGATCGTCCACTGCAGACGTTCGGTGAGCAGGTTGCGGGTCTCGGTCAGCGGGTGCTCGTCGTCGGGCCGGGCGAACATCGCGTCCAGCTCGGCGCGTACCTCGCCCGCGTGCCGGGCCCAGACGTCGGCCAGGAAACCCCGCCACTGCTTGGCATGGTCCTCGTCGAGGTTGCCGAGCTCGGCCTTCGTCGGCCGGCTGACGATCGCCTGCAGCGCGTCGCCCAACGCCTCGGACCCGCCGTGCCGCTGCACCAACCGCGCCGGGTCGGCGAGCAGTCCGACCAGCGCGGCGGCGGCGTCCATCCGCCCCCACATCCAGTCGTTGGCCCGCCACTTGGCGGACAGGAACGCGCCGAAGTTGCCGATGTCCAGGCCGCGGATCTTGTCCGCGATGCGCAGCGGGGCGTTTTCCCCGCGCCGCAGCGCCGAGAACGGCAGCGGGCTCTGCTCGTCGCTGACCACGCGCAGCAGGTTGATCCGCGAGCCCGGTACCCGACCGACGTCCAGCGGCGCGGTCAGAATCACCAGCTGCTGGAGCACTTCGGACCGCTGATTGCTGCGCTCCAGCAGCGAATAGCCGATCTGCGCGGGCTCATCGCACTGCGCGCGCGGCGGGGCCAAGGCCGCCAGCCGGTCGGCGACGCGGTACAGCAGCTTGCGGGCTTCGGACACCGCGTCCACCCCGGTGGCCTCCGGAACCGCATCAGCGCCCGAAGACTCCACAATGGACCGGAGCTCGGCGGCGAACTCCGCGAGCACCCGCTGGAAGTCCGTGCCTTCCTCCACCGCGCCCAGCGCCTCGCCGAGCAGCGGCGCGATCGGCGTGGGCAGCGCGTGCTGAAGCCGGACCCGGCGCCGGAGCACTCGCTGCACCCACTCATCGAGCTCCGCGGTCTCGACGATCGGCTCCAGCTTCGCGCCGTTGATCCAGTACCGGTCCGCGTGGCCTTCCAGCACTTCGGCGAACGTGCGCAGCCGGTAGAGCACCGACTTGCAGCGCCCGATCTCCCGGCTCTCCGGCGACCAGCGCTCGATGTCCCACGCCCAGCCGAGGCATTCCTGAACTGCGGTGATCAAGCTGCGCGCGTCGTCGAAGACCCGCGTCGTCGCCTCGCGACCGAGCCCGTCGGACAGGCGCTTATCGAGCTGGGTTCGGGCCGGCGCCGACCAGTCCGCGAGCGGGTCGCCGACCACCGGGGGCAGCAGCTTCCCGTCCTCGCTGCCCGCGGGTTCGGTGAGCAGCTGGTACACCGCCTGCGCGTCGAGCTCCGAGCGCACCACCGCGTGGTCGGGCGCGACGGCGGCGACCTGGCGCTCCAACGCGTCGAGCCGTTCTTCGTCCGGTGTTGCATGAAGCTGCGCGAACAATGCCTTGCGGCGCAACGTCGTTCGCTCCACGACGCGGTTGTGCTCCTCGAGCGCGTCGAGGTCGCCCAGCAGCGATTCCTGCGTCATGCGGGCGCGCAGCGCGGTCAGGCTGACCGGGACCGCGCGTCCCGGCTCGCGGCGCTGCTCTCGCGAAGCGATGGGATCCGGGTTCAGGTACAGCAGCCACCGCTGCGTCGGGCGGTCCGCGGGCGCTTCGGTGATCGCGCGGATCGCCGCGGACACCGGGATGTTGTCCAGCACGCCGCCGTCGATCACGCGAAACGGCACGCGACCGGAATCGGCCGTGGTCTCGGAGAACAACCCGACCATGTTCGGCTCGCCCGCCGGTGGCTTGCCGAGCGACGAGTGCACCTGCGCGGGCTCGAAGGCGAACGGGAACGACGAGGTCGCGCGGGCCGCGTGGGCCAGCCGCAGCACCGTGGCGTCGAACTGCTCGCCCGCACCGAAGTCCGACAGCGGATCGCCCGCCCGGCCGCGGTGCCGGAACTCGAACCTCGCGGTGCGCCGCTCCTGCAGCATCGAACCGGCGCGGGCGTCGAGGCGCTGCTCCACGACCGGGTCGAGCAGGGTCGCGGTGAGCAGCAGGTCGGCGCGGTTGCCCGGCAGCTCCGCCTGGGCGGGGACGCTGCCGGTGATGACCTTGACCAGCTCAGCGCGGAAGTAGGCGTCGCCCTCCAGCAGCGACGGCGGGCTGTGCTGCCAGAACTTCGGTACCGGCCGGGACATCGCCTCCACGTCGCCCAGCCGCACCCAGACCTCGCGCATCCGGTCGAAGGGCATGCCGTAGACGAGGGTGGTGGCCAGCAGCGTGGCGTTCAGCCCACCGGCCGACGCCCCGGCGAGCACGTCGACGGCGACCGAGTCGTAGCCGGACAGCTCCGCCAGCGCCGCCCACGGGTGCGCCCCGGCGGGGTCTTTGGCGTCGAGCAGCGCGGTGCGCAGGCGGTTGATCTCGGCGACTGCGCCGCCGATCCACACCGCCATGCTCGCGCCACCGCGCATCGCCAGCGCCAAGCGCAGTTCCTGCTCGTTCTCCGCTCCAGCCGCGGTGGACACCTCGGAATCCGCCCTCTCCATCGACACCTGCGGATCACCCGAAACCTACCGCGCCAACGCCCACCGGTGGCCCCGGACAACGCATCCGGCCCCCAATGCCCCACAACCTCAACCCACCGGACCAACCCCGAGGCCCCAATCCCCGCTCCCCCGACCGTGGCTGGGTGAGGTGGTCAATTTCGCGAGAAATTGACCACCACCCGGGTGAACGTCAATTTCTCGCGAAATTGACCACCCCGGGTGACGGAGCGCATCGGTGCAGTTCGGCGGAGAATTCCTCGGCCTGCGGTGTGGCGGGTTGGTGGCAGTTTTGCCTATAACTGCCCGGGACGCCCCCTGGTCGAGTGAGGTTGGGAGCGCGGGGCTTATCAGTCGGTCGGGGGTGTCCAGCGGTCCGTTCGGGGCATGCCCGCGGCTCGGCCCTTGCCGGCGATGACGAGGGCCATCTTCCGGGACGCCTCGTCGATCATCTCGTCGCCGAGCATCGCCGCTCCGCGGGCTCCGCCGGCCGCCGAGGTGTGCCACTCGTAGGCGTCGAGGATGTTCTCGGCGTGGTCGTAGTCCTCCTGGCGCGGGGAGAACAGCTCGTTCACCGCGTCCACCTGCGCCGGGTGCAGGACCCACTTGCCGTCGAAGCCCAGCGCCGCCGTGCGACCGCCGACCTGCCGCAGCCCGTCGACGTCCTTGATCTGCAGGTACGGCCCGTCGATCGCCTGTACCCCGGCCGCGCGGGCCGCGATCAGGATCCGCATCAGCGTGTAGTGGTAGGCGTCGCCCACGTCGTAGCCCGGCGGCTGGTGGCCGACCACTAGGGAGCGCATGTTGATCGACGCCATGAAGTCCGCGGGCCCGTACACCAGCGCCGCCACCCGGGGCGAGGCCGCGGCGATCGCATCGATCGCGACCAGGCCGGCGGCGTCTTCGATCTGCGGCTCGATGCCGATCCGCCCGACCTCCAGGCCGATCGCCCGCTCGATCTGGGTCAGCGTCAGGTCCAGCCACCGCACGTGGTCGGGGGTGCTCACCTTCGGCAGGACGATCGTGTCGAGCTCGGCGCCCGCGCCCTCCACGACGGTCACCACGTCCCGGTAGGTCCACTCGGTGTCCAGAGCGTTGACCCGCACCGAGCGGATCTTGCCGTCCCAGCCGCCCTCGTTGAGCGCGCCGACGATCCGATCCCGCGCCTCGGCCTTGGCCAGCGGCGCCACCGCGTCCTCGAGGTCCAGGAAGAACTGGTCGACGGCCAGACCACGCGCCTTGTCGATCATCTTCGCACTGGAACCGGGCACCGCCAGGCAGCTGCGCCGGGCACGTCGACCGTCCACCTTGTCCTCCTCAACGACGAGACTGGTGCGTGTGTACCACGCCGCGGGCCGGGGCAGGACGTGCCGCGGGTCACCCAGCTCGCCCGCACAGCGGGGTGACCGCGGAGTGCATAACCTGATCACGTGGTAGCCGCGACCAGGGTCTTCGCTGCTCGGATGACCGGTCTCCCGGTGTTCGGGCCGGACGGCGAGTCGATCGGCCGAGTGCGCGACGTGGTCGCCGGGGTCAGCATCGGGCGACGGCCGCCGCGCGTCCTCGGCGTGGTCGTCGAGCTACCAACCCACCGCCGCATCTTCGTGCCGATGCTGCGGGTCACCCGGATCGAACCCAACGCGGTGACGCTGGCGACCGGATCGGTGAACCTGCGGCACTTCCACCAGCGCCCCAACGAACTGCTGGTGCTGGGTCAACTCCTCGACGCGCGGGTCTCCATCGACCCCGACGGCATTCCGGCCGTGCTGGTCGACGTCGCGATGGAGCAGACCCGCACCCGCGACTGGCAGCTGATCAAGCTCGCCGTCCGCGAGCGCACCGGACGGCTCGGCCGCCGCGGCCCGACCCGCGTGCTGGACTGGGACCAGGTGGCCGGTCTGGAGTTCACCGAGGTCACCGGCCGGCCGCAAGGCGTCCAGCAGCTGCTGGCCATGTTCGACACGATGCGCGCCGTCGACGTCGCCAGCACCCTGCACGACCTGCCGTCCAAGCGCCGCTACGAAGTCGCCGAGGCGTTGGACGACGAGCGGCTCGCCGACGTCGTCGAGGAACTGCCCGAGGACGACCAGAAGGACCTGCTGCGCCGCCTCGACGACGAGCGCGCCGCCGACGTGCTGGAGGCGATGAACCCCGACGACGCCGCCGACCTGCTCGCCGAGCTGTCCGAAGTGGACAAGGAGCGGCTGCTCGACCTGATGGCCCCGGAGGAATCCGCACCGGTCAAACGACTCCTGGAATACTCGTCCGACACCGCGGGCGGCCTGATGACGACGGAACCGATCGTCGTCGGACCGGACGCGACCATCGCCGAAGCCCTCGCCCTGGTGCGCAACCCCGACCTGACCGTGACGCTGGCCAGCCTGGTGTTCGTCTGCCGCCCGCCGTCGGCCACCCCGACCGGCCGCTACCTGGGCTGCGTGCACATCCAGCGGCTGCTCCGCGAACCACCGTCCACATTGGTCGCCGGAGCGCTGGACGCCGACCTGGCCTGCCTGTCCCCGCAGGCACCGCTGACCGAGGTGACCCGCTACTTCGCCGCCTACAACCTGGTCTGCGGCCCGGTGCTCGACGACGAGGAGCACCTCATCGGCGCGGTCACCGTCGACGACGTGCTCGACCACCTGCTGCCGGAGGGCTGGCGAGAGAGCGGACTGCCCGAGACCGAACCCAACCAGCAGACGAACCAGGAGGCGCGCTGATGCCCGAGCTGCTGACCCACCGCCGCCTCGACCAGCCCCGGCCGCCGAGTCGCGTGTCGCTGTCCTTCGACCGGGAGATGTTCGGCCGGTTCTCCGAGCGCATCGCCCGGTTCCTGGGCACCGGCACGTTCATCTTCTGGATGACCGTCTTCGTGATCGTCTGGATCGCCCTGAACCTGTTCGCGGTCGGCCTGCAGTGGGACCCGTACCCGTTCATCCTGCTCAACCTGGCCTTCTCCACCCAGGCGTCCTACGCGGCGCCGCTGATCCTGCTGGCGCAGAACCGCCAGGACGACCGCGACCGGATCTCACTGGAAGAGGACCGGACACGCGCGGAGCAGACCAAGGCCGACACCGACTTCCTGGCCCGCGAGCTGGCGGCGCTGCGCCTGGCGATCGGCGAGGTCGCCACCCGCGACTACCTGCGCGGCGAGCTGGACCGCCTCCGCGAAGAGCTCCCCGGGCTGCAGAGCGAAGCCGAGAAGCGCCGAACCCGAACCCCGGAGTGACTCCCAAGTTTAGGGAAATTCGGAAATCTCCGACGCAACCGCGCAGGTCACGACGGGTGAGGTTCCAAGTTTAGGGAAATTCGGAAATCTCCGACGCAACCGCGCAGGTCACGACGGGCGGGGTCCCAAGTTTAGGGAAATTCGGAAACCTCCGACGCAACCGCGCAGGTCACGACGGGTGAGGTTCCAAGTTTAGGGAAATTCGGACGGGTGATCAGGCCGGGTCGAGGTCTGCGTAGAGGGCGACGATCGCCGGGGCCGTAACCGGGCGGGCCAGATACTCCTCGCGAGTCATCCAGGCGAGCTCGGCGATCTCCGCCGCCGGTTCCGCCTCACCGTCGAGACCGCCGGAGTAGCAGCTCAACGACACCTGCACGCCCTCGCCCTGGCCGACCGCGTCGGTGACGTAGCGGCGGTAGAAGTCCGCGCCCACCAGCTCGACGCCCAGCTCCTCGCGGATCTCCCGGTGCAGGGCCTGCACCTCGGTCTCACCCGGGTCGATCTTGCCGCCGGGCAGGTAGAACGCGTCCTGGTAACCGGCGCGGACCAGCAACAACTTGCGGTCGACGAACCGGACCAGGCCGACCGCGTGGATCAGATCGGGCGCTGAGGACTTCGCTTCTGGCACGCCCTCATGCTTGCGCACGCTGCCCGGGCGGCGACGGCACACCCCCGTCGGCCAGCCGCTCGCAGGTGCGCATCAGCGCCTCCAGCTCACCGGCGGTCGCCGACAGGAAGTACCGCGCGACGCCGTTGCGGTGCGTCGCGACCGCCGTCCGCAGCCGGTTCTCGCCACGTTCGGTGATCACCGCCTGCACCCCGCGGCCGTCGGAGTCCACCCGGACCCGCTGCACCAGCCCGAGCCGTTCGAGGCGGTCCACCAGCCGGGTCACACCGGAACGGGACAGCAGCACCACGTCGGCCAGCTCGGTCATCCGCAACCGGCGCTCGGGCGCCTCGACCAGTGCTTCGAGCACGTCGTAGGCGGCCAGCGTGAGTCGTTGTTCGGCGATCAGGTCGCCTTCCAGACAGCGAGTGACCCTGGCGTGCGCGCGGAGGAAACTGCGGTACGCCAGCAGTTCGCTTCGAGTCGGTAATCGGTCGAGAGCCGTCTCTGGCACGAAGATTGATATTACGGTCCGCGTTCAGTCGACTGCGCAGCGCCCCCAGCCGTCACCGCGCGTAGCCCCGCCCCGATTGGCATCAGCCCTGTTCCGGGCGGGCTACCGATCCGTAGCATTGGAGTCGCCCAGAAGGGGCCGTGTGAGAGTCTTGGACTCCGCGCGAAGTTCCCAACAGCATGCCGAGGTAACCGTGAGCAGTACGCAGTCCGCGCCCACCGAGGACGCCGTCCGCAAGGCCCTCAGCCAGGTCGAGGACCCGGAGATCCGGCGTCCGATCACCGATCTCGGCATGGTGAAGAGCGTGTCCGTCGGCGACGACGGCGTCGTCCAGGTCGAGGTCTACCTGACGGTCAAGGGCTGCCCGATGCGGGAGACCATCACCCAGCGGGTCACCTCCTCGGTCTCCGCCGTCGAGGGCGTCAGCTCGGTCCAGGTCGAGCTCGACGTGATGAGCGACGAGCAGCGCACGGAGCTGCGCAAGATGCTGCGCGGCGATGCCGCCGAACCGCGCATCCCGTTCGCCGAGCCGGGCTCGATGACCCGGGTGTACTGCGTGGCCTCGGGCAAGGGCGGTGTCGGCAAGTCCAGCGTGACGGTGAACCTCGCCGTCGCGATGGCCAAGCGCGGGCTGTCCGTGGGTGTGGTCGACGCCGACATCTACGGCCACTCGGTGCCGCGGATGCTGGGCGCGGGCGGCAAGCCCACCCAGGTGGAGAAGATGATCATGCCGCCGCAGTCGCACGGCGTGAAGGTCATCTCGATCGGCATGTTCACGCCGGGCAACACCCCGGTGGTCTGGCGCGGCCCGATGCTGCACCGCGCACTGCAGCAGTTCCTCGCCGACGTGTTCTGGGGCGACCTCGACGTGCTGCTACTGGACCTGCCGCCCGGCACCGGCGACGTGGCGCTGTCCACCGCCCAGCTCATCCCGAACGCCGAGATCCTGGTGGTCACCACCCCGCAGCAGGCCGCGGCCGAGGTCGCCGAGCGCGCCGGGGCGATCGCCATGCAGACCCGCCAGCGGGTGGCCGGCGTGGTCGAGAACATGTCGTGGATGGAGCTGCCGGACGGCCAGCGCATGGAGATCTTCGGCTCCGGCGGCGGCCAGCTGGTGGCGGACTCGCTGAGCCGCTCGATCGGCACCGACGTCCCGCTGCTCGGCCAGGTCCCGCTCGACCCGCGGCTGCGCGAGGCCGGCGACAACGGCACCCCGCTGGTCCTGGAGGACCCGGACTCCCCGGCCGCGGCGGTGCTCAACGACATCGCCAAGCGCCTGTCCACCCGCTCCCGCGGCCTGGCGGGCAAGCTCCTGTCCGTCTCCCCCGCCTGATCGGACTGCTTTCGCAGGTCATCACCCGTGAGCGCTTTGGGTTGCTATAGCGACCCGAAGCGCTCACGGGCTTTTATCGGGCAAACCGACGCCGCAGGGGGTCAGGCGCGCTTGGTGATGGCGAGGAGACCAGGACCGGTCGCCAGGGTCACCGGGACCAGGCCGTCGTCGGACTGGACCTCGCGGACCAGCTCGCGGACGGCCTGGGCCATCGCGCTGACGGGGTCCGGCCCTGCCAGCTGGGTTCCGGCGAACACGATCACGCCGCCCGGGCGCAGCAGGCGCAGGCCCAGCTCCAGGTACTGCGGATACTCGGTGGTCGCGATGTTCACCGAGATCAGGTCGTAGCCGCCCGCGGTCAGGCGGGGCATCAGCTCGACCGCTCGACCGGCGATCAACCGGGTGCGACCGGCCGGAACACCCGCTTCACGCAGCGTCGCGCGGGCCACGCGCTGCACCGAGGCGTCCGCGTCGATTGAGGTCAGCAGGCCGTCGGGCACCATGCCGCGGAGCAGCCAGAGGGCGCTCTCGCCGGAGCCGGTGCCGACCTCCACGACGGCCTTCGCCCGCAACGTCGCCGCCAGGAACCGCAGCACGTGCAGCGGCGAAGCCCCGACCGACGCCCTCTGCGGGCTGTCGGGCGTGCTCAGCGGCGTCTGCTCGTGGCCTGTCGGCCCGGCACCGAGCGGCGTCTCGGGAATCACAACGCGAAAGGTTATCGATGTTGTGCTCATCCGTGACCCACGCGGCCCACATCGTTAGTCGGCCGTTTCCGGCGAGCGACTCGGATGACGTAGGTCACGCCAGGTTCTCAGCGAGTTCTCAGGCGCTTATTAACACCACCTCACCAGCGCATACGAGAGTGGTGGCGTCACGATCTAGACCCGTCGGCGTCTCCACTCCGAGGGAGCCGGGAACAACCGGTCCCGCTCACTCGTTCTGGTAGATGCAAACGCAGGAGGTGGCTTTTCGCCCAATGGCAACACAGCCGATGAGTGTGGCCCCCAGTGTTCAACAGAGCACCGCTGTTCACCCGCGCACGAACGTTCAGCCGAGCACGGTCTCGCCCGCTGAGGAGGTCGCCTGGACCCCGCCATCGTGGGACGACGTCGTCAGGCAGCACGCCGACCGGGTGTACCGGCTGGCGTACCGCCTGACCGGTAACCAGCACGACGCCGAGGACCTCACCCAGGAGACCTTCATCCGGGTGTTCCGCTCGCTCGCGTCGTACAAGCCTGGAACGTTCGAGGGCTGGCTACACCGGATCACCACGAACCTGTTCCTCGACATGGCCCGCCGCAGGTCCCGCCTGCGGATGGAGGGCCTGCCCGAGGACACCGACCGGCTGCCCGGCGGCGGTCCGAGCCCGGAGCAGGTGTTCTCCGACACCCACCTCGACCCCGACCTGCAGGCGGCGCTGGACGAACTGCCCCCCGAGTTCCGGGCCGCGGTGGTGCTCTGCGACGTCGAAGGCCTCTCCTACGAGGAGATCGGGACGACCTTGGGCGTCAAGCTGGGCACGGTGCGCAGCAGGATCCACCGCGGTCGACAGATGTTGAAGGCCACCTTGGAATCTCGTCGCGAGCACGCACGGGAGGTTTGACGGATGACGGTTTTGCGTGGGTGGGGTCTGCCCGAGCAGCACCTCGCGCTCGACGCGATCGTTGCGTTCGTGGACGGGGAACTGAGCCCGAACGCCAACGATCGCGCCGCCGCCCACCTGGCCCGGTGCCCCGCGTGCACCGCGGACGCCGCTGCCCAGCGGCAAGCGCGGGCTGCGGTGAAGGCCGCCGGGACCCCGTCGATCTCGCCGAAGCTCCTGCAGGCGCTGCAGGCCATCCCGGGGCAAGCCGAGCTCCCGAGCCAGCCCGAAGGTCTCGCGCTGACCGAGGACGGCCAGCTGGTCACGGTGTCCAGACCTGATCGCGCGAACCGGTTCGGCACCGGCCCGGTTCTGGGCTCGACCACCCCGCTGGGCGGCGGCCAGCAACTGCTGGGCAGCTCGCACCCTTTTGCCGGTGAGCCCGA
Source organism: Saccharopolyspora sp. NPDC002376 (assembly GCF_053593195.1). NCBI lineage: Bacteria > Bacillati > Actinomycetota > Actinomycetes > Pseudonocardiales > Pseudonocardiaceae > Saccharopolyspora > Saccharopolyspora sp. NPDC002376. Next base: position 220,781 of record NZ_JBSFBZ010000003.1, on the reverse strand, counting down.
ACCGGCTCGCCGAATGGGTCGGCGCACGAAGCAAGGCGCTGGCGTCGTGTTCTCCGGTCTGATGCTCGGCGCGCTCGCGCTGATGAACCTGCCCGCCGACGAGGACGTCCACCGGGTTCCGGGCATCCCGGCTCCGCAACCGGGCGAGAGGTTCGCCGTGGTGCCGGCCTCCACCCACGACTCCCAGCCACCCGAAGCAACCGGCAGCAGCGAGCCACCAGCACCGATGGTCGCCACGGTCGCACCTTCCTCCTCCGGAGAACCAGCGCCGACGACCACCGCAGGCGGCCCCACCCAGCGCTGACGTCCGAGCGCCGCCGCTCGAAACGAGCTCCTCAGAACCTGTCTTCGAACTCGGTTCGCTCGGCGGCCAACACACGGCCGTTGGGCCGTCCTCGCCAGGACGAACTCTGAGAACCCGTGGCGGCGCCAGCTGCGAGGGTGGCTATGTGCCTGGCGGCGCATCAACGAAAAAGATCAAAGACAGGCTCTCGGAGAGATTTCACAGCTCCAACACGAACTTCACTGCTCCCACGGCAGAATGGGCGTACCGGCAATGGTTTCAGGTGCCGGTGGCACGGGAAACGCGCCCGTGTGATCCACTCGAGGGGACGAGTTCGACCGCATGCCCGGGGAGCGATGACCGACCAGCCAGGAACGCCCGCGCAGGGCCCGGACACCGATCAGGGACGTCAGGACGATCCCCGCGCAGGCCAGCCAGATCCCAACGGGCGGCCCGCTCAGCCGGTGCACCCGTGGCAGGGCGCAGCCAGCACCACGCGCGGCGTGCCGGCGTACAGTCCCGCTCCGCAGCGCAACACCGCGAACGGGGCCGCCGAACCGCCGCGCCTGGCTCCCAAGCCGCTGCACCGTCCCCCGGTCGACCCCTCGCAGAGCTCGTCGTTCCGCCGCCCCCAGGGCGTGACCGGGAGCTTCGACCCGAACCGGCGCGACCTGCCGGTGCGCGGCATCGAGCGCACCACTCCCCCCGCTGCCCCGCTGGCCACCGCTTTCGGCCGCCCCAAGGACAGCGACGAGCAGCTCCAGCGAGCTCCCGGCGAAGAGCCGGTGACGCCCGAGCCTGCTGAAGATCCAGTGCTGTGGAGCACCGACGAGCAGGACCCGTGGCGCAACCCGGCCGCGGGCGCGATGCTAGGTCCGCCCGCAGCCTCCGCTGAGCAGGACGACGAGTCGGAAGAGACCGAGACCGGTCCGCTGCTCAGCGCCCGCGAAGTCCTGTTCGGCCGCCGGGTGCAGCCCCACGCGCTGGTGGTCCTCGGCGTGGTCGCGCTGCTCGTCGGTCTCGCCGGCGGGTTCCTCGGGCGGATCACCGCCGAAGAGGGAAACCCGCTGATCAACCCATCCGTGACGCTGGCCGAGGTGGAACCCGCCAAGGAGCGGCCGAAGGGCACGGTGGCCGACGTCGCCAAGCGCGTGGTGCCCGCCGTGGTCTCGATCGAGGTGCGCGTCGGTGCGCAGGGCGGCAGCGGTTCCGGCGTGGTCATCGACGGCAACGGCTACGTGCTGACCAACAACCACGTGGTCTCGATGGCCGCCGACACCCCGAACGCGCAGGTCTCCGCGGTGTTCCACGACGGCACGCGGGCCCCGGCCCGGATCGTCGGGCGGGACGTCAAGACCGACCTCGCGGTGGTCAAGGTCGAGGTGTCCAACCCGACCGTGGCCCAGCTCGGCAACTCCGACAGCCTCGCGGTCGGCGACGACGTGATCGCCATCGGCTCCCCGCTGGGCCTGGCCGGCACGGTGACCACCGGCATCGTCAGCTCGGTGCACCGCCCGATGCGGCTGGCCGGTGAGGGCACCGACACCAACGCGGTGATCGACGCGATCCAGACCGACGCCGCGATCAACCCGGGCAACTCCGGCGGCGCGCTGGTGGACGGCAACGGCGCGGTGGTCGGCATCAACAGCGCCATCCGCACCCTCGGCTCCGGCGGTGAGGGCGGGTCGATCGGCCTGGGCTTCGCGATCCCGATCGACGACGCGCGGCGGATCGCCCAGGAGCTGATCCGCACCGGCCACATCCAGCACGCCGACCTCGGGGTGAACGCCAAGTCGGCCAGCGATGGCCTCGCCGACGGCGCCCAGGTGCAGAACGTGCAGGACGGCAGCTCCGCAGCCGATGCCGGGATCGCCGAGGGCGATGTGATCATCCGGATCGGCGAGCGCAAGGTCGGCAGCGCCGACGAGCTGGTCGTGGCCGTGGACCGGTACCAGGTCGGCGAGCGGATCCCGGTCGCGGTGGTGCGGCAGGGCCGCGAACTGGTCCTGGACGTGACGCTGAAGTGAACACCGGCGCACCTGCGCCGGAAGGCGGCATGTTAGGCCACTTCCCTCTCCAACCGGGATCCCCCGGTCGGTACTCTGGGGGCGCTGGCAGCTAGCGCGGTGCTGGTCCGCAGCAGCGAGGACCCGGAGGTAGTCGAGAGGTGTTCGATAGCGTCGGCTGGCCCGAGCTCCTCGTGCTCGTCGTGGCCGGGTTGTTCGTGCTGGGGCCCGAGCGCTTGCCGCAGGGTGCGGCGTGGCTCGGCAAGACCGTCCGCCAGGTCAAGGAGTACGCGACCGGGGCGCGGGATCAGATCCGCTCGGAGCTGGGCCCGGAGTTCGACGATCTGCGCAAGCCGCTGGAGGACCTGCGCGGGATACGCGACTTCAACCCGCGCAGCGCGGTGACCAAGCACCTCTTCGACGGGGAGAACCCGCTCGACCTCAACTCGAACGGGAACGGGAACGGCCAGACCCAGCCGCCGAGCCAGCCGAAGCCGCAGCAGCGCCCGCTGGAGCCCGGCGAGCGCCCGCCGTACGACTCCGACGCCACCTGATCCCGGCGATCCACACCGCGACGGCTGCGACTGCGAGCCAGCAGCAGATCAGCGCCGTCATGCCCGACCAGCCCCAAGAGCCGTAGGCCGCGCCGCCCACCACACCGCCGACGCTGCTGCCGCCGTAGTAGGCCAGCTGGTACAGCGCTGATGCTTGGCCGCGGGCCTGCGGCGACGCCTGGACCCCGACCCAGCCGCTGGCCACCGAGTGCGCGGCGAAGAACCCGCCGGTGAACACCACCAGTCCGATCACGATGACGCCCAGGCTGTCGGCCAGCATCAGCAACAGGCCCAACGCTGTCACGGCGAGTCCGGTGAGCAGGACCTGAGTGCGCCCGAACCGGTCTGCGGCCCGTCCTGCCAGCGTCGATGTCACGGTGCCTGCGGCGTAGGCGAGGAAGGCGAGCGCGGCCAGCGCCGGGGGTACCAGCAGCGGCGGTGCGGTGAGGCGGAAGCCGAGGACGTTGTAGACCGTGACGAACGAACCCATGCCCAGCGCGGCAACCAGGTACGGCGCGTAGAGCACGGGGTCGCGGAGCGCGGAGCGCAGACCACCGAGCAGCGGGCCCAGCGACAGCGGCTTGCGGACGTGGTTGCGCTCAGCGGGCAGCAGCACCACGAACAGCGCGGTGCAGACCGCGGCGAGCAGGGCCACCGCGAGCACGCCGCCCTGCCAACCCGCGAAGTCACCGACCACACCGCCGAGCAGTCGGCCGGTCATGCCGCCGATGGTGGTGCCCGCGACGTAGAGGCCCATCGTGGCGCCCAGGTTCTTGCCGCCGGTCTCCTCCGCCAGGTACGCGGTCGCGACCGCGGCCAGCCCGGCGATCGCGATGCCCTGGACCAGGCGGATCGCCACGAGCACCGGGAAGATCGGGATCCACGGCAGCAGCAGGCCGAGGACCTCTGCCACCAGCAGCGCCCCGATCATGACGCGACGGCGTCCCACGACCTCGGCGAGCGCACCGAGCGGGATGGCCGCCACCGCCAGTCCGAGCGTCGCCGCCGAGATCAGCAGCGCAACCGTGCCGGGGGCCAGCGAGAACGCCGAGGCGAACTGCGGCAGCACCGGCTGCGGCGCGTAGAGCAGGGCGAACATCGCGAGCGCGCCGAGCAGCAGAGCGATGCGGATCTTGTTGGTGCGTGCCTCGTCCACACGACCGAAATTAAGCAGCACTGATTAATGCGTCCAATACGCCAATGCGCCATCATCGATGCAATGGTGGATCAATCGCTCCCATTCGACGACGCGCCCCAGCTCGCGGCCCACCTGGCTCCCACACTCGCGATGCTGCGCGCGGTCGCCGCCGAGGGCCATCTCACACGAGCAGCCGAGTCCCTGCGCATCCCGCAGCCGACGGTCAGCCGGGCCCTCGCCAAGCTGGGCGAACAGCTCGGCACACCGGTCACCGCCCGGCAGGGGCGCGGCATCCACCTGACCCGGGCGGGCGTCTTGCTGGCCGAAGCCGCCGAGGACGCGATGCAGCGGCTGGAGGCCGGGTGCCGCGCGGTGGTCGAAGAGCTCGACCCCGACCGCGGCCAGGTGACGTTCGGGTTCCAGCACACGATGGGCAGCACGCTGGTGCCGCCGCTGCTGCGCGACTTCCGCGACCAGCACCCGCACGTGCGGTTCTCACTGGTCCAGGGCCCGCGCGACGCCATGCTCGCCCGCACCTGGGCTGGCGAGATCGACTTCTGCCTGATCGCCCCGCTGCCCGAGGGCGACCCGCGCTGGGCGAGCACCACGATCCGCGAGGAACCGCTGGTCGCGGTCCTGCACGCCCACCACAGACTGGCCCGGCGCCGAACCCTGCGACTGGCCGACCTGGCGGAGGACGACTTCATCGCGATGCGTCCCGGCTACGGCCTGCGCCAGATCTTCATGGGCCTGGCCGAAACCGCCGGCTTCGAACCCCGCTTGGCGTTCGAGAGCGAAGAGGTCGACACAGTCCGAGGCCTGGTCGCAGCCGGCCTAGGCGTAGCGGTGCTGCCACCGGCCGACGCCGCACCAGCACCGGACACCGTCGAGATCCCGCTGAACCCACCGGCCCACCGCACGATCGGCCTGGCCTGGCCCGCGAACCGCCCCCAACCACCAGCAGTCCGAACCTTCCGAACCTTCGCCGTCACCCGATCTCAATGACAGCGGCGCGAAGCGCCACCTTGGGGGCGGCGGTCGGGCGAAGGACTGGCGCAATTTCGCGAGAAATTGACCGTCACCCGGGACGTCAATTTCTCGCGAAATTGACCACTCGCCTGGCTCGGACGGCGTTTGTGCAGGTGGTGAGCCGGTTTGTGGGGTTGTGGCACCAGAAAGTGCTCACGGGCCGACTGGACCACTGTTCGGGTGAGGGTCAGGGCTTGGTGATGGTGGCTGCGAGTTCGACGAGGCTTCGGGCTGCGAAGCCGGTGCCGCCCGGCACCACCTCGTTGTAGTCCTTGTCCGACCGCGCCGGGCCCGCGATGTCCAGGTGCGCCCACGGCAGACCGCCGGTGAACTCGCGCAGGAACAGCGCCGCGGTGATGCCGCCCGGTCCGGTCGGGGTCTGCTTGACGTCCGCCAGCTCGCCCTTCACGGCCTCCACGTGGTCCTCGAGCAACGGCATCCGCCACCACGCCTCGCCGACGCTCGCGCCCGCCGAGCGGACCTGCTCGGCCAGTCCTTCGTCGGAGGCGAACAGGCCGCCGGTGCGCAGGCCGAGCGCGACCTTCATCGCGCCGGTCAGCGTCGCGACGTCCACCAGCACGTCGGGTTCGAGCTTGTCGACCGCGTAGGCGATGGCGTCGGCGAGCACCATGCGTCCCTCGGCGTCGGTGTTGCCGACCTCAGTGGTGGTGCCGCCGTAGTGCCGGACCACGTCGCCGGGCCGGTAGGCGCTGCCGGACACGTGGTTCTCCGCCGCGGGCACCAGGCCGGTCACCTTCACCGGCAGGCCCAGGCGCGCGATGGTCAGCAGCGCCGCGATCACCGCGCCACCACCGGACATGTCGGTGCGCATCAGGTGCATGCCCTCAGCGGGCTTGATCGAGATACCGCCGGTGTCGAAGGTGATGCCCTTGCCGACCAGCACCAGGTGCGGTCCTTCGGCGTCCTTCGGGCGGTAGGCCAGCTCCAGCAGCCGGGGCGGGCGCGACGAGCCGCCGCCGACGGCGAGGATGCCGCCGAAACCGTTGTCCGCGAGCCACTTCTCGTCGCGCACGGTGGCGGTCAGGCCCGGGATCTCCGCGGCGAGCTCCGCGGCGACACCGGTGAGCCAGGCCGGGTCCTTGACGTTCGACGGGGTGTTCGCGAGATCGCGGGCCAGGGCCGTGGCCGCCGCCAGTTCGCGGGTCCGCCGAACCTGCTCGGCCAGCTCCGCTGTGTCCACGCCCTCCGGTGCGACCAGCAGGACCTTCCGCAGTCGCGGTGGCACCGGACCGCGCGACACCCGGAACCGGTACCCGCCGAGCGCTAGCCCCAGGGTCAGCGCCGACACGATCTCGCCGTCGACGTTCGCGGGCAGCTGCACCTGGAGGTAGTCCGCGTCGGACGCCTCGCCGAGATCGCCCGTCTCATCGTCGGATTCGGCCGCGTCGTTGAGCCGGGCGCGCACCGCGCGCGCCAGCGCACCACCAGCGCTGCGCCACTTCACCGCTTCGCCGGAGCCCACTCCGACGACCCAGCCGAGACCGCCGGTGGGCAGCGGCAGCGCGCGGACCGCACCAGCCGAGGCCGACGCTCCGACGGCTTCCAGGACCGCGGCGTCCACATCGAACTGTTCAGCCGCGGCGGCCAGCTCCGGTCCCGATTCCCCGTCGAAGACCGGGACCGCGCCGGGCAGGCCGTCCCGCCACTGCCGCACGACGTCCACTTCGACCAGAGCGGTCGGGATGGCGGGCAGCGCCGGGTCCGCGTCGCGGACCGACTGGGCTGAGCGGAACATTGATGCACCGGACACGAAAAGACCTTCCTGCACGGACTGGCCGCGCGCACTCGTAACTGCTGTCGTCCCCCCGCCCGGCCGAGGCGTCCGGCCGCGGGGACCTGCCTGCCGGCGACGACGGCCCCGGCGCCACCCTCGGCACCGGGGCCCGTGGCGAAGAGTGCTCGCCACTCGTCGTCGACGTTGCGTTGTCGCCTCGGCGTCTCGCAGCGCCGCCCGGCTGTCCGCCCGCGGCGCCCCGACATCGCCGGCCGGCGGCCTCAGCCGGTAGCGGACTCCAACGCGTCGCCCAGGTTCTTGGCCTCCTCGACCGACATCTCGACGACGAGCCGCCCACCACCCTCAAGTGGAACGCGCATCACGATGCCGCGTCCCTCCTTAGTCACCTCGAGGGGACCGTCACCGGTCCGGGGCTTCATGGCCGCCATAGCGTGCTCCCTCCGTGAACTCTTACCCCGCTGATCGCCACAACCAGCTCGGGTTCATCCCCATTCTCCCCCATCCCGAGGCTGGGACGAAACCGAACCGATCAACTCGTGTCGCCCGTGCGCTGGTCGAATGCCCGTCGCAGCTGGCAGACTCACCGTCCGTGCGCGCTGTTTCGCGACCTCCGCGGGCCTGCCGGCGGCCGTCCGGAGCAGTCGACGCACCGCTGGTCGCCGCGACTGGTGGAGCACCTCCACGAGGCCCCCGGCTACCTGCGACAACACTGTCCACCTGGGACATCGCGCGACCTGCGGAGTCCACTTCGGACCCCGGCGCGCCGTCCCAGCCGACCGCCGCAGCGGACCGCGAGGCAAGGAGTTCGAAGTGACCGACGTACTGCTGACCGAGGACAACGCGGGTGTGCGCCTGCTCACGTTGAACCGGCCCGAGTCGTTCAACTCGCTCAACGTCGAGCTCAAGCAGGCTCTGATCGGCGCGCTACGCGAGGCGGCCGCCGACGACTCGGTGCGGGCCGTGGTGATCACCGGCGCGGGCAAGGCGTTCTGCGCCGGGCAGGACCTCAAGGAGCACGTCGCGCTGCTGGAGGCGAACGACCCGAGCCCGCTGAAGACGGTCGAGGAGCACTACAACCCGATCATCCGGGCCGTGACGAGCATGCCGAAGCCGGTCATCTCGGCGGTCAACGGCACCGCCGCGGGCGCGGGCGCGTCGCTGGCTTATGCCTCCGACCTGCGGGTTGCGTCGTCGAACGCGAAGTTCCTGATGGCCTTCGCCAACGTCGGCCTGTCCACCGACTCCGGCGCGTCCTGGACGCTGCCGCGGCTGATCGGTTACGGCCGTGCCATGGAGATGCTGCTGCTGGCCGAGCCAGTGGCAGCGGAGGAAGCCCTGCGCATCGGCATGGTGAACCGGGTCGTCGGCGAGGGCGAAGCCGTCGGCGCCGCCGTGGAGCTGGCGACGCGCATGGCGGCCGGCCCGACCAGCGCCTACGCCCGCATCAAGGAGACGGCGCTGGCCGCGGCGGCCGAAGGCCTCGCAGAGGCACTGGCGGTGGAGGCCGGAGCCCAAGCCGAGGCCGGAGCGACGTCCGACCACCGCGAAGCGGTGTCGGCCTTCGTCGCCAAGCGCACCCCCAACTTCACCGGCCGCTGAGCCGCCGGGCGCGAGCGAGGGGTGTCAGTTTGCCTAGAACTGACACCCCTCCGCGCCCGGTCAGTTTTGGGCAGAACCGACGTTCGGCCCTGCGGTCCGGACGGCGGAAACTTCAGCTCGCGCGCCAGCAATCGGCGAGGTGGTCGTCGACCATGCCCGTGGCCTGCATCAGGGCGTAGCAGGTCGTCGGGCCGACGAAGGCGAAACCGCGGCGCTTGAGCTCCTTGGCCATCGCCTTCGACTCCGGGGTGATCGCCGGGACGTCTTCGAGCGTGGCCGGGCGGTGGTCGTGGCGCTCCGGGGCGAACGACCAGAGCAGGTCGTCCAGCGGTTGGTCGAGCTCCAGGACGGCTCGCGCGTTGCCGATCGCCGAGTCGATCTTCGCCCGGTTCCGGACGATGCCCGCATCGGCGAGCAGGCGCTCCCGGTCGGCGTCGTCGAAGGCGGCCACCTTCTCCGGCTCGAACCCGGCGAACGCGCTGCGGAACGCCTCGCGCTTGCGCAGGATCGTCAGCCAGGACAGCCCGGACTGGAACGACTCCAGGGTGATCCGCTCGAAGAGCTCCACGACGCCACGCAGCGGGACGCCCCACTCGCGGTCGTGGTACTCGGTGTAGTCCGCCGGTCCCGCACCCCAAGGGCACCGGCCCTTGCCATCCGCGCCGAGCACGGCGCCGGATCCACTCACGTCGCTCTCCTGTCGTATTCGCGGCAGAACCGCGCGAACGCGGCCAGCGACCGGCGCATTCCCCAGGTGAAAGCCGGCCTGACCACGGGCCAGACCAGCGCGGCGCCGGTCGGCGGGGTCAGCCTCTCCCACCAGATGAAGGTCGAGGCCGCGTTCCCGCACCGGACCACATCGAACCCGCCATCACCGACAACCAGCTCACCGAGGTGCCGCACCCGGCAGCTCTGCGGCGGCCGCCACTCCACGATCTCCATCCGGTCCACGAACCCGACACCGCCGAACCCGGTCACGGCGACCAGCTGCCCACCTGGCCCATCGGCTGCTCCGACCGGGTGCACTTCGGTGCCCAGCATCCACTCGCCCTGCCGAGCCCAGTCGGTCGCGGCAGCCCACACCACCTCCGGTGCGGCCTGCACCGGGATGCTGAACCGCAACTCGACCCGGCTCAACGCTCAGTCCCCCGAGTCGTCGGCGCGCGCCTGAAGCTGCTCGCCCGCGACGTCGAGCTGGCGCTCGAGCACCGCGATGCGACCGTGCAGCTCGTCTATCTCGCTGGCCAACCGCTCCAGCGCCCAGTCCACCTCGGAGGCCTTGTAGCCGCGCAGGACCTGCTGGAACCGCAATGCGCGCACGTCGGAGCCCTCGACGTCGGCGGGAGGCAGACGGGTCGGGGTCGAGCCGGGCGGCAGCGGGGACAGCTCCTCGCCGCGCCCGAAGACCAGCGTTGCGAGCAGGTACACCACCGCAGCGACCACGAGCACCGCGAAGAGGTAGAGGAGCGCACTAGCCACGGTCGCCATCGTGGCACGGACGGCGAACCGCCGCGGCCACGGTCAGGTCTTCGCCGGCGCGGCTTCCAGAACGCCTTCGATGGCGCTGGTGAACTCGCGCCAGGCACGCCGCTCGGCCTGCAGGGCCTGCACGCCGGCCTGGGTCAACCGGTAGGTGCGCCGCTGGCGACCGCCGACGGTGCTCCAGGTGCTCTGCACGTAACCAGCGCGCTCGAGGCGCCGCAGTGCCGGGTAGACCGTGCCCGTGGGCAGGTCGAGGGCACCACCGCTGCGTTCTTGCAGCGCCTCGATGATCGCGTAGCCGTGCAATGCCCTGCTGTCGAGCGTGGCCAGCAAGAGGGCGTCCAAGTGGCCGCGGAGCGCATCAGCCTTCACAGGTAGCGACTCTACGGTCATTTCCGACCACTGTCACCGCTCTTGCACAAGAGGACCTAGGTCCTTTCGCGATACGGGACGCGATGACCTCGATCACAGCTCGGCCTTTCGGGTGGCGTTAACCCGCAAAGGCGTTGACAGGCGGCGGATTCGAGCACACTGCGGAGTCGGATGAGCCGCGAGAGCAACCAGGAGGCGTCCGCAGTGCCCGACAACAGCGCCCCGGTCACGCCGTCCGGAACGTCGCGGTTGGACGCCGCGACGACCTACGAGCCGCAGGGGGACGCGCGCACCCAGCTCCGCGACTACTTCGAGCAGCTGGTCGAGGTGATCGCCCAGCACCCAGAGCCGGTGATGGCCCGTGACGAGGCGCACTGGCGGCTCCTGGAGCTGGTCGACGAGCTGTCCCGGGACACCCTGAGCGCGCCCCGGATCCAGTCCCGCTGGCTGCGCCTGGCCCCGCTGCTGCGCGAGGTCCGCCCGGACATCCCGATCCCGGCGCTCACCGATCTCCTCAACCGCGCCCTCGGCACCCCCTGACCACAGTTTCAATTGAAACTGCAAATCCCACCCACGAAGGATCACAGTTTCAATTGAAACTGTAGATATCGGGAGCCCGCGGACGGCTCAGGCGAGGGCGCGGAGGACCTGGTCCGGTGGGTGGGTGCCCGCGATGGCCGCGACCATGTCGACGACCCGGCGGGTTTCCCGGACGTGGTGGGCTCGGAAGACCTTCGCCCCGCCCCAGGCCGCGACCGCCGTTGCCGCGAGGGTGCCCTCCAGGCGCTGGTCGACGGACGCGCCGAGCGTTTCGCCGATGAAGTCCTTATTGGACAGCGCCATCAGGACCGGCCAGCCGGTGTTCACCAGCTCGTCGATCCGGCGCAGCAGCGCCAGGCCGTGCCAGGTGTTCTTGCCGAAGTCGTGCGTCGGGTCGATCAGCACGCCCTGCTTGGGCACGCCGAGGCGCACCATCCGCTCGGCCCGCTCGACCAGCTCGGCGGTCACCTCGGCGACCGCATCGGTGTAGCGGACCCGGTACGGGTCGGTGCGCGGCGGCAGCCCGCCGGTGTGCGAGCACACCACGCCAGCGCCGAACTCCGCGGCGACCTCGGCCAGCTTCGGGTCGGCACCGGCCCAGGTGTCGTTGAGCAGGTCGGCACCGGCTTCGCAGACCTGGCGGGCCACCTCGTGCCGCCAGGTGTCCACGCTGATCACCAGCTCCGGGTGGCGTTCGCGCACCGCGGCCACGAACGGCACCACCCGGCGGGCCTCCTCCGCGGCGTCCACGGTTTCGCCCTGCGCACCGGCGCGGACCCCGCCGATGTCGACGATGTCCGCGCCGTCGGTCACCGCCCGGTCGACCGCCTCGGCGGCCGCGTCCACCTCGAAGGTGCGGCCGCGGTCGAAGAACGAGTCGCGGGTGCGGTTGACGATCGCCATCACCAGCGGGCGATCCTGGGGGACGTCCTTGTCGCGGAACCGGAGGGGCTGCACGTCTGCAGATCCTGGCACGTCGCGGCGCTCGTCCGGGAGGGTCACGGCACGCAGGCGTCGAGCGCGGCGTCGACGTCGGTGGTCACGGTGAGCACGTCCAGCGAGCTCTGCTTGGCGAACCCGCGGTCGACCAGTTCCTGCAACCAGCCCAGCAGGCCCGTGTAGTGGCCGTCCGGGTCGAGCAGCACGATCGGCTTGTCGTGCATGCCGATGTAACGGGAGGTCCAGATCTCGAACAGCTCCTCGCAAGTCCCGATGCCGCCGGGCAGCGCGATGAACGCGGTGGAGTGGGCGTCCATCAGCCCCTTGCGCTCCCGCATGTTGTCCACGACCAGCAGCTCGTCGGCGTCGTCGTCGGCCATCTCCTTGTCGACCAGGGCGTGCGGGATGACCCCGACGGTCCGGCCGCCGTCAGCGCGCGCGGCCCGGGCGACCTCCCCCATCATCGACACGCGGCCGCCACCGGAGACCAGCGTCCAGCCGCGCTTGGCGATCTTGCGCCCGACTTCCGCGGCCAGGTCCAGGTACTGCTGGTTGACGGGTCCGGATGCGCAGTAGACGCAGACCGAGACGTCGGCGGCGGGTGCGGAACTGGTCAATGCGTGGCCTCCCATGCTTCGTACGCCTCCTGCACGATCCCGACGGCGTCGTCGATGTCGTCGGTCAGGTGCAGCAACGCTAGGTCCTTGTCGCCGATCTTGCCGGACGCCCGCATGCTGTCCCGGATCCAGTCGTACAAGCCCTGCCAGTAGGACTTGCCGAACAGCACCACCGGGAACTTGGTGACCTTCTTGGTCTGCACCAGGGTCAGCGACTCGAACAGCTCGTCCATGGTGCCGAACCCGCCGGGCAGACAGACGAACGCCTGGGCGTACTTGATGAACATGGTCTTGCGCACGAAGAAGTAGCGGAAGTTCACCCCGAGGTCCACCCACGGGTTGAGCCCCTGCTCGAAGGGCAGCTCGATGCCCAGCCCGATGGACAGCCCGCCGGCCTCCGAGGCACCCCGGTTGACCGCCTCCATCGCACCCGGCCCGCCACCAGTGATCACCGCGCAGCCGGTCTTGGCCAGGGCCGCGCCGAGCTCGACGCCGGCGGCGTACTCCGGGTGCTCCCGCGGCGTGCGGGCCGAACCGAACACGGTGACCGCCCGCGGCACCTCGGCCAGCGCCCCGAAGCCCTCCACGAACTCGGCCTGGATCCGCAGCACCCGCCACGGGTCGGTGTGCACCCAGTCCGATGGGCCGCGGGAGTCCAGCAGCCGCTGGTCGGTGGTGGTGGGTTCGCGCAGCCGGGACCGCCTCAGCACCACCGGTCCGCGTTGCTTCTCGTGGGGCCGCTCGGCACCGTTCGGCTCGCCCACTTGTCCTTCGATCGTCATGGCACGAGCCTACGCAGCCAGCAGCCGGTCTCCGAGCGCACGTCCCGCGGTGAAATGCCTGTTCACAGGGGATTCACAGGCGCGTTTGCGAGCGTACGATACGAAGAAACGATCGAGTGGTGCCGACGGCCCGGCCGGACCACCACACAGATCCGCCGGGTTGCGGGCACGACCAGATATCGAGCCCGGGAGCCAGCCATGCTCATCGACCTGCTGATCGTGATCCTCGTACTCGGCGTCCTCTACGCCGCCTCCAGCGTCAAGGTCATCAAGCAGTACGAACGCGGAGTGGTGTTCCGCTTCGGCAAGGTGCAGGAACTGACTCGCGGACCCGGCCTGACCACGATCGTCCCGGCGGTGGACCGGATGCGGAAGGTCAACCTGCAGATCGTCACCATGCCGGTGCCCGCGCAGGAGGGCATCACCCGCGACAACGTGACCGTGCGGGTGGACGCGGTGGTGTACTTCCGCGTCGAGGACCCGACGCGCGCCATCGTCAACGTCGAGGACTACCTGTTCGCCGTCGGCCAGGTCGCGCAGACCTCGCTGCGCTCGATCATCGGCAAGAGCGACCTGGACGACCTGCTGTCCAACCGCGAACGGCTCAACCAGGGCCTGGAGCTGATGATCGACAGCCCGGCGCTGGGCTGGGGCGTGCACATCGACCGCGTGGAGATCAAGGACGTCTCGCTGCCGGAGTCCATGAAGCGCTCGATCGCCCGCCAAGCCGAAGCCGAACGCGAACGCCGCTCGCGAGTCATCTCCGCCGACGGCGAGTTCCAAGCCTCCCGCCGCCTGGCCGACGCGGCCCACGTCATGTCCGACACCCCAGCTGCCCTGCAGCTCCGACTGCTGGAAACGGTGGTGGAGGTGGCCGCGGAGAAGAACTCCACCCTGGTCCTGCCGTTCCCGGTGGAGCTCCTCCAATTCGTCGACACCATCAAGCACGGAACGAAGAGCACGGCGGAGGCGCCAGCCGAAGCCACGCCGGAGGCGGCCGAAGCGGAGCTCGCGGAAGCGGAGCTCGCGGCGAAGCGCGAAGCCGAGCTGGTCGACGCGGAACAGGCGGAGCTGCCGCGGCAGCGCGCAGCGACGCCGGAAGCCGGCGCGGAGAGCTCGGAGAGCTCGGTGCTCGGCATCGCCTGACCCAGCGAAGCGGTGACGATCAGCGCAGGAAGCGGGTCAGGACGTCTGCGCAGTGGCGGATTTCGGTCGTTGCGACGTGTTCCTGCTTGGTGTGGGCGAGGGTTGGGGAGCCCGGGCCGAAGTTGACCGCCGGGAGGCCGAGGGCTGCGAAGCGGGCCACGTCGGTCCAGCCGAGCTTGGCGACCGGTTCTGCGCTGGAGGCTTCGACCAGTTCTGCGGCGGCCGGGGCGGTCAGGCCGGGGAGTGCGCCGGGGGCGCCGTCGGTGACCGTGACGTCGAAGCCGGAGAAGATCTCGCGGAGGTGGGCTTCTGCTTCGGCGACGGACTTGTCCGGGGCGAAGCGGTGGTTGACCGTGACCACGCAGGAGTCCGGGACCACGTTGCCCGCCACACCGCCGTCGATCCGGACCGCCTGGAGCCCTTCGCGGTACTGCAGGCCGTCGATCACCGGGTTGCGCGGGGTGTATTCGACCAGGCGCTGCAGGATCGGCTGCGCGGCGTGGATCGCGTTCTCGCCCATCCAGGCGCGGGCGGTGTGCGCGCGAGTGCCGGTGGTGCGGACCTCGACGCGCATGGTGCCCTGGCAGCCGGCTTCGATCGCCGCGTTCGACGGCTCGCAGACCACCGCCAGGTCGCCCGCCAGCCAGTCCGGCAGCTCGCGCTCGATGCGGTTGAGGCCGTTGCGCTCGGCTTCGATCTCCTCGCAGTCGTAGAACACGAAGGTCAGGTCGTGGCGGGGTTCGGTCAGCGTCGCGGCCAGGTGCAGCATCACCGCGTCGCCGCTCTTCATGTCCACCGTCCCGCAGCCGTGCAGGACCTCGTCGGCGCCCGAGCCGGTGCGGGTCAGCGGCAGGTTGTCGTTGATGGGCACGGTGTCCAGGTGTCCGGCGAGCACGACCCTCGAGCCGCGGCCGAGGTTGGTGCGCGCCAGCACCGAGTCGCCGCTGCGCACCACTTCCAGGTGCGGCGCCTGCGCGCGCAGCGCCTGCTCCACCGCGTCCGCGATGGCTTTCTCCCCGCCCGAAACGGAGGGGATGTCCACCAGCGCGGCGGTCAGTTCAACGGGGTCAGCGGTGAGATCCAACGACGCAGTCACGACCGGCAGGCTACCCCTCGGCAACCGGCTCGGCGGTGCGGTGGGAACCGGATCGTCCCGCACGACATCTGAGGTGGTGATCATGCTGAGCGGGATACGTGCTGGCCACGAGTTTCGGACACCCCGGTTCAAGACCAAACGTGATCGGCGGCAGGCGGTGCGCTTCACCGCCAACGCGCGCTGGTCGATCACCTCTGGTCGCGCTCGTCTTCGCCGTCATCCATCTCACGGCGACCTCGATCGGTTGACCTCCGGCGGTGCAAATCACAACTGAGGGTTCCGCGCGGGCGATGTCCGGCATGATCACCGGCATGGCAGTCCGACCCGAGGGAGGAGCCGTGGACGACCCGCGCAACCTGCTGCGACAGCGGCCCAGCATCGAGGAGATCAGCGCGCAGTACGGCCAGCTGCAGCAGCGGCTGCGGGACCGGCTCGACCACGAGCTGGGCCCGCTGACCTGGGTGAAGTCCGAACCGCTCAGCCGGGCGGACTGCTCCGACATCCCCGAGGCGCAGATCTGGGCGTTGGAGTCCTGGCAGGTGCCCGACAACCTGCCGGACGCGTCCTGGCCGCGCGCGGTCGACATCGTCCGGCAGCTCACCCGCGAGTACGGGTTCGACGATCCGGAGATCATCGTCAACCGCAGCGGTGACCACGAGATCACCGGCAACGACGAGTACGGCGCGGTCTACCGGTTCAGCACCTCGAACCGGACGGTGCTGTCGATCACCACCGGCTGCCACCTGCTGGCCGTCGCGAAGCGCTGATCGCCCGCGACCCCGTGCGGGCCGCCGCCACCTGCGCCGATTACCGTTTCCGGTATGAGTGCACAGTCTCCCGATCCGCAGACCACGGGCGCCCACGGCGTGGGCCTGGCCACCGTGACCGACGACGGCACGGTGCTCGACACCTGGTTCCCGACCATTCGGCTGGGTGAGCCGGGGCAATCCGGCACGAAGCGGCTGTCCGCCGACGAGGCGGCCGAGTCCCTCGGCGAGGCCGGTGCGGCGCTGCTCGGGCGCGACGAGGCCCGCGGGGTCGAGGTGATCGCGGTCCGCACCGAGATCGGTCGCCTGGCCGACGCCCCGGTGGACGCGCACGACGTGTACCTGCGACTGCACCTGCTGTCGCACCGCCTGGTCCGGCCGCACGGCCAGAACCTCGACGGCGTCTTCGGCCTGCTGGCCAACGTCGTGTGGACCAACCACGGCCCCTGCCCGGTGGAGGGCTTCGAGGCGACCCGGATGCGGCTGCGGGCGCGCGGCGCGGTCACCGTCTACGGCATCGACAAGTTCCCGCGCATGGTCGACTACGTCGTCCCGTCCGGCGTGCGCATCGGCGACGCCGACCGGGCCCGGCTGGGCGCGCACCTGGCCAGCGGCACGACCGTGATGCACGAGGGCTTCGTGAACTACAACGCGGGCACCCTCGGCGCGTCGATGGTCGAGGGCCGGATCTCCGCCGGTGTCGTGGTGGACGACGGCTCGGACGTCGGCGGCGGCGCCTCGATCATGGGCACCCTGTCCGGCGGCGGCAAGGAGGTCATCTCCGTCGGCGAGCGCTGCCTGATCGGCGCCAACGGCGGCGTGGGCATCTCGCTGGGCGACGACTGCATCGTCGAGGCGGGCCTGTACATCACGGCCGGCACCAAGGTGACTCTGCCGGACGGCACCATCACCAAGGCCGCGGAGCTGTCCGGTTCGAGCAACCTGCTCTTCCGCCGCAACTCCACCACGGGCACCGTCGAGGTCACCCAGCGCGCGGGCGGCAAGGTCGAGCTCAACGCGGCTCTGCACGCCAACGACTGACCGAACGACCCCAGCGGGGCCGACCGACACCAAGTCGGCCGGCCCCGTTGCCGTTCCGTCACCCGTCCAAATGACAGCGGCGCGAAGCGCCGCCGCAGGGGCGGCGGTCGGGTGAAGGGCTGGCCCAATTTCGCGCGAAATTGACCACCTCTGGGGTGGTTGCGCCGATCGGCCCAGGTGAGGATCGGGATGGGTGCTTTTATCATTGGTGATGGCCAGCAGCTGGCAACACCGCGACCTGGCGGACGTCGTCGAACTTCCTGCCGAGCCCGTGGCAGCCGGTCCGCAGGCCGCCATCGCCGAACACGTGCGGGCCGGGCTGGACACTCGGCTGCGCGCGCTGATCGCTCACGATCCCGGCACCCGGCTCGGCACGGATCCCGAGGAACTGCACCAGATGCGGGTCTCGGTGCGCCGGATGCGCGCGATGCTGCGGGCCGCGCGACCGTTCCTCGACCAGGGCTGGGCGGAGCCGCTGCGCGCGGAGCTCGGCTGGCTCGGCCGGGCGTTGGGTCCGGTTCGCGACCTCGACGTGCTGCTGGACCGGTTGCGCCAGGAGAGCGCCGACCTCCCCGACGGTGAACGGGCCGCGGCCGCCCGGCTGATCTCCGGGCTGGAGGCCGAGCACGGAGCCGCCCGGGTCGAGCTGCTCACCGCCCTGGACAGCGACCGCTACCTCGACCTGCTGCGCGCACTGGCCACCGCCGTCCGCAGCGTACCCGAGGAGTCCGATGTGGACAGCGAGCGCGAGCTGCGCGAACTCGTGCTCGGCGAGTTCCGGAAACTCCGAAAAGCGGTGGCACGACTACCCGAACCCCCCACCGACCCCGACCTGCACGCACTGCGCATCCAGGGCAAACGAGTCCGCTACACCGCAGAACTCGCGCAACCCGCCCTCGGCAAACCGATGCAGCAGCTGATCAAAGCGGCCCGTCAGTTCCAGGACGTCCTCGGCGAGCACCAAGACGCCTGCGTGGCCGAGGAACGCGTGCGCACCCTGCTCCACGACTTCGGCGACGAGGTCGATGCGGCGGTGGCGTTCGTAGCTGGACGCCTCGCCGAACGCGAACAAGCCCGCAAGACCGAACGCCGCGCGCAGTGGAAGTCGGTCTGGGAAGACCTCACCACGGCGGCCAAGGCCGTCTGACAGTTTTGCCCAACTGACCGCACGCAGAGGGGTGCCAGTTTTAGGACAAAACTGGCACCCCTCCACGATGAAACCGGGGAGCGGTCACTCCGCGAGGCGCTTGGCGGCGGTGGCGATGCGCTCGTCCGTCGCCGTCAGGGCGATGCGGACGTGGTGGTCGCCGGCCGGGCCGTAGAAGGTGCCCGGTGCCGCGAGGATTCCCCGCTGCGCCAACCACTCCACGGTCTGCCACGAGTCCTCGCCGCGCGTCGCCCACAGGTACAGGCCCGCCTGCGAGTGCTCGATCCGGAAGCCCGCCGCCTCCAGCGCAGGCCGCAGCACCGCGCGCCGCGCCGCGTACAGCTCGCGCTGCGCGCTCACGTGCGAGTCGTCGCTGAGCGCCGCGGTGATCGCTTGCTGCACCGGGCGCGGGACGATCATGCCGGCGTGCTTGCGCAGTTCCAGCAGGCGCCGCACCAGATCCGGATCACCGGTGATGAACCCGGCGCGGTACCCGGCCAGGTTCGAGGACTTCGACAGCGAGTGCACAGCGAGCACGCCGCGCCGGTCCGCACCGACCGAGGGGTGCAGCACTGACACCGGCTCGGTGTCCCAACCCAAAGCCAGGTAGCACTCGTCGGAGGCGATCACCGCGCCGAGTTCCTGCGCGGCCCGCACCTGCTCGCCCAGCTGCTGCGCGTCCAGCACGCGACCCGTCGGGTTCGACGGGGAGTTCAGCCACAGCAACGTGGTTCCGGCCGGCGGCAGCTCACCGGGTGCGAGGCGCACGACCTCGGCACCGGCGATCTTGGCGCCCACCTCGTAGGTCGGGTACGCCAGCTCCGGGATGGCCACGACGTCGCCGGGCCGCACGCCGACCAGCGTCGGCAACCAGGCGACGAGTTCCTTGGAGCCGATGGTCGGCACCACGGCGTCGGGCTCCAGCCCGGTGATCCCGTAGCGGCGCTGCAGGGACGCGATCGCCGCCTCGCGCAGTTCGGGGGTGCCGTGCGTGGCCGGGTAGCCCGACTTGTCGGCGACCTCGGCCAAGGCGCGCTGCAAGTTCTCCGGCACCGGGTCGACCGGGGTCCCGACGGACAGGTCGACGATGCCGTCCGGGTGGGCCTTCGCCGCGGCGGACTGCCGGGCCAGCGAATCCCACGGGAACTGCGGCAACTGCGGACCGCGGGGCCCGGACGTCGCATCCGGGCCGGTCGCGGTGCTCATTCGCCCTGCGGGGGCAGGCTCTTGATGGGCTCGACGTCGTTGTTGACCTTGCCCACCTTCGCCGCGCCACCCGGCGACCCGAGGTCGTCGAAGAAGTCCACGTTCGCCTTGGTGTAGGCGGCCCACTCGTCCGGCACGTCGTCCTCGTAGTAGATGGCCTCCACGGGACAGACCGGCTCGCAGGCACCGCAGTCGACGCACTCATCGGGGTGGATGTAGAGCATCCGCCCGCCCTCGTAGATGCAGTCGACAGGGCACTCCTCGATGCAGGCCTTGTCGAGCACGTCCACGCAGGGCTCGGCGATCACGTAGGTCACGGTTGCACTCCTGCTCGAAGCGTTG
Source organism: Saccharopolyspora sp. NPDC002376 (assembly GCF_053593195.1). Classification (NCBI taxonomy): domain Bacteria; kingdom Bacillati; phylum Actinomycetota; class Actinomycetes; order Pseudonocardiales; family Pseudonocardiaceae; genus Saccharopolyspora; species Saccharopolyspora sp. NPDC002376. The sequence continues at coordinate 200,939 of NZ_JBSFBZ010000003.1, read as the reverse complement.
TCCTACTCGCGCGCAGGAACCTCCTGCCGCGACTGCTGACAGTATCTCTCCTACCCACCCAGGACACGTAACCGGTCCACAGCTCGGGAGCGCTAATGACTTTACGGTGCGGGTGTTTACGCCGTAAACCACTTCGGCTTCCGAACGACCCAGCACACGCGCGTCGGACGTGGTCGATCAACGTCCGTACACCGACGTGCGCTGCGCCACATCCGCAGCGACGCGGGCCTTCGCGCGCTTACCGAGGACTATCCCCAGCATCATCGCGCTGGGGAGGGCACCGGCGCCGAGCAGCAGCAGGGTTCGCCAGTCGTTGCCGACCAGGACCATGTCGCCGCCCGGGCCGAAGACTCCGAACACCAGCACGGTCACGAACCAGACCACCAGCGGCGCCCCGGCGATCCGGCGGCGCGGGGAGAGACGTGCGGCCTCCGCCACCAGCAGCGGCGTGGTCACGGCCGCGAGCGCTGCGGTGATCGGGAACTGCACGGTACCGATGTAGGACGGCAGGAAGAGCAGTTCGATCAGCGCCAGGATGACGGCATCGACCAGCAGGAAGCCGAACACCACCCGGTCCGTCGGACTCAACGGTCGCCCACCGGTTCGGTGCCGCTCACCCCGAGGCCACCGAACAGGTCTCCCTCGCAGCCCTGCGGATCACCGCTGGCCAGCACGTAGTGCTCGGTCGGGACGATGGGCTGCGCGACACCGTTGGACAGCGCGTAGGCCGCGATGCCCTCGCCGTGGTCCCACCGGTCCAGCCACACCTTGACCTGGGTGCCGTGCGCCCGCAGCGCGCTGATCTTGGCGGGCAGATGCGCCGACACGTCGATCACGGTGGTGATCTCGTCGTCCGAGACGCTGGCCAGCTCGTGCGGTTCGGGCAGCTCGAAGGGCATGTCCTCGACCTCGGCCAAGGCGGCCAGGCCCTTCTCGATCGTGTCCCGCGACGGCACGGCGTAGAAGACGCGCTGCACGTCGGGCACCTGCGCGGCGGCAGCCACGGTCACCTCGTGCGCGCGGATGTGGTCGGGATGGCCGTAACCGCCATCGGCGGCGTAGCTCACGACGACCTGCGGCTTGACCTCGCGCAGCACGTCGGCCAGCGCGTCGGCCTGCTCCTCGGCATCGCCGATCGCGAAGGCCCGGGGGTGCGCGTCCGGCAGAGCGCCCGCTTGTCCCGGCTGCTCCCAGAGCATCCCGGAGTCGCGCCAGCGGCCGATGCCACCGAGGAACCGGTGGTCGGCCACGCGGAGCGCGGCGCACGCCGAGCGCAGCTCGCCGACCCGGTAGCCGCCGAGCTGGTCCGCCTGGTCGGCGGCCAGGCCGCGCAGGCTCTCCGGGATTACCTCGCCCTCCTCACCGAGGGTGCAGGTCACCACGAACACCTGAACGCCGCGGGCGGCGTAGCGGGCGATCGTCCCGCCGGTCCAGAGGCTCTCGTCATCGGGGTGTGCGTGCACCAGCAACAACCGCGGTGGGGCCGTCAACTTCACCGGTCCAGCCTAATCTGCGGCTCGCACCACACGACGGACGGCATTCGCATTGCTCCGGATGATCTAGTGCCCAACAGCGAACAGCTCAACCCGGACGTCAGTAGCCGTCGCTGTCGGCGTAGGTCCCGAGCCAGTCGGCCGCCGTCGAGAACGGACCGGACAAGCCGTTGCCCGGCTCGACGCCCTTGGCCTCCGGGCGCAACGCCAGGACCTGCGCCTGCTGGTACAGCGGCATCGCGACGCCCGATCGCCACAGCACGGGCTCGACGATCGACGACGCCTCGTTGAACGGGATCTTGCCGGTCATGGCCGCGTCGATGGTCGGCTGCAGCAGCTCGTCGCAGTATCCGGCCGCGTTGTGCGGGAACGGCTGCTCGGTGTCCGAAGCGACGCCGGGGCAGCTGTAGGCCGCGGCCATCGTCGCTGCCGGGTCGCCACCGGCCGGCCGCGGCGCGATCGCCATGTCCACCGAAGCCACCGCGCCGGAAGCCCCGGCCTTCGGGTTCGCCGACAGCATCTCGCCGAACAGCTGGTCCCCCGTCGGCGTCACGACCGTCGCCTGGATCCCCTGCTCGCGCAGCTGCCGCGCGGTCTCCTCGGCGACCCGGATGTAGGACTTGTTCTCGAAGGGCGCGGCGATGACCAGGTTCAACGGCTGGCCGTCGCGCAGCCAAGCACCGCCGCTGCGGTGGTAGCCGGCCTCGTTGAGCAGCTTCTCGACCCGCGCCGGGTCGGGCTTCTCCGGGAACGCACCGGCCGGTTCCGTCGGGTTGTACCCGGGCTCGGACGGCGCGAGGACCTGCGCATGCGACTGCATCTGCTCGGCCGGGCCACCACCGGTGCCCGCCTCGATCAGCGCCGGACGGTCGAGCGCGGCGAGAACGGCCTGCCGCACCTTGATGTCGGACAGCATCCGGCTGTCCGGGCGCAGCAGCACCTCCACCGTCGCCGGCCGCGGCACGTTGATCAGCTGCACGGAGTCACCGAGATCGCGCAGCGCCTGCATGGTTCCGCTGTCCGCGCCGAAGACCGCCAGGTGGCTGTCGCCGCTGCGCAGCGCCTCGACTTGACGTCCCTTGTCCAGCGCGCGCAGCACGACTCGGTCGGACTTCGCGGGCGGACCCCAGTACCGGTCGTTGCGCTCCAGGATGATCTCGCCGCGGTCCAGGTCGATCTGCCGGATCGCGAACGGGCCGCCCGAAGCCGGGTAGCCGTCGTCCAGCGCCGTCGACCAGCCGCGCGGCGCATCCCGCAGCAGGTGTGCGGGAAGCAAGTTGTTGAACAGCGACTGCCAGCCGGGGAACGGCTTGGAGAAGGTCACGTCGACGGTCTTGCCGCCCTGCCGCGACGCCACGTCGTCGATCAGCTGGTAGCCCGCCGCATCGGACACGCCGGGCTGCGAGCGCAGCTGCTGCCACAGGTAAACGAAGTCCTCGGCGGCGATCGGCGCGCCGTCGGACCAGTTCGCCTCGCGGCGGATCCGGTAGCGGACCGTGAACTTCTCCTGGTCCGGCACCACTTCCGCCGACTCCATCAGCGTGGTGTCCAGCTGCAGCCGCCCGTCCGGGCCGGGCCGGTGCACCGACGGCAGCATCAGGCTGGCCAGCGCCGAGCTGGTCGGCGAGAGGTCGGCGAGGGTGTGCGGGTTGAACCCGCCCTCCAGCTCGTCGACCCCGACCACGACCTCCACCGGCATCGGTTGCTCCGACGGCGCGGTGGTCGTCGGGGGCTGCGTCGTCGAGGTTGGCGACACCAGCGGCGGTGGTGGCGCGTTCGTGCAGGCAGCCACCAAGCTCGCGGTTGTCACCAGCAGGGAGACCGCGACCAGTGGGCGGCGTCGACCCTGGGACACGCCGAACCTCCCCTTCACGTCTGATCCCCCGAACACACCCCGGCGACCGGGGCGCCTCGCACGTGCTGAAGACGCGCGAGGGCCCTCCATGGTTCCTTCTGCCGACCAGAAGATCGCCACCGGGGTAGGCGACCAGTCTGCTAGCTGCCCGCCCCGCGTGCCTGTGAAACGGAGAAATCCCGGCCCGGACGCGGAAAACCGGTAATCCGGCATTGCGGACGCACCAACCGCTTCCGACGGCAACCAGACACGTGCCGGGTCGGTCTCGCTACTGAGAGATCAGCCGTTGTCGCGCGCCTTGGCGCGGGAGCGCTCGCGGGCGCGGGTGGTCCCGTCGAGGATCACCTTGCGGACCCGGATCGCCTCCGGCCCGACCTCCACGCACTCGTCCGCGGAGCAGAACTCCAGCGCTTCCTCCAGCGCCAGGGCCCGCGGCTTGGCCAGCCGCTCCAGCTCGTCCGCGGTGGACGAACGCATGTTGGTGAGCTTCTTCTCCTTGGTGATGTTCACGTCTAGGTCCTCGGCGCGCGGGTTCTCCCCGACCACCATGCCCTCGTAGACCTCGTTGCCGGGCTCGGTGAAGAAGCTGCCCCGGTCGGCCAGCTGCAGCAGCGCGTAGGTCGTCGCCGAGCCGGCCCGGTCGGCCACCAGCGAACCGGTGTGGCGGGTGCGCAGCTCGCCCACCCACGGGAAGTAGCCCTCGAAGACGTGGTTGGCGATGCCGGTGCCGCGGGTCTCGGTGAGGAACTCGGTGCGGAAGCCGATCAGACCGCGCGCAGGCACCACGTAGTCGAGCTTGATCCGCCCGGTGCCGTGGCCGTCCATGGTCTCCATCCGGCCCTTGCGACCGGCCAGCAGCTGGGTGATCGCGCCGAGGTGCTCCTCCGGCGAGTCGATGGTCAGCCGCTCGAAGGGCTCGCACAGCTTGCCGTCGATGGTGCGGGTGACCACCTGCGGCTTGCCGACGGTCAGCTCGAAGCCCTCGCGGCGCATGGTCTCGACCAGGATGGCCAGCGCCAGCTCACCGCGACCCTGCACCTCCCAGGCGTCCGGCTTCTCGGTCGGCAGCACCTTCAGGCTGACGTTGCCGATCAGCTCGGCGTCCAGCCGGTTCTTCACCTGCCGCGCGGTGATCTTGGTGCCGCCGTTGCGACCGGTCAGCGGCGAGGTGTTGACGCCGATGGTCATCGAGATCGCCGGGTCGTCGACGGTGATCCGCGACAGCGGCTCCGGGGCGTCCGGGTCGGCCAGCGTGTCACCGATGGTGATGTCCGGGATGCCGGCGATGGCAACCAGGTCACCCGCAGAGGCCTCGGCGCACGGCACGCGGTCGAGGTTCTCGGTGATCAGCAGCTCGGTCAGCCGGACCTTCTCGACGGTTCCGTCCGCGCGGCACCAGCCGACGGTCTGGCCCTTGCGCATGGTTCCGGCGTGGATCCGGCACAGCGCGATACGACCCAGGAACGACGAGGCGTCCAGGTTCGTCACCAACGCGCGCAGCGGGGACTCGGCGTCGGCGACCGGCGCCGGCACGTGCTTGAGCAGCACGTCGAACAGCGCGTCCAGGTTCTCCTCGTCGGGCAGCTCGCCGTCGACCGGCTGGGCCACCGACGCGCGACCGGCACGGGCGGAGGCGTAGACGACTGGCAGGTCCAGGATCGCTTCCATGTCGAGCTCGACCTCGTCGTCGAGCTCGCTGGCCAGCTCCAGCAACAGGTCGTGGGTCTCCTCGACGACCTCGGTGCAGCGGGCGTCCGTGCGGTCGACCTTGTTCACCACGAGGATCACCGGCATCCCGGCGGCCAGCGCCTTGCGCAGCACGAACCGGGTCTGCGGCAGCGGGCCCTCGCTGGCGTCGACCAGCAGCACCACGCCGTCGACCATGGACAGCGCGCGCTCCACCTCACCACCGAAGTCTGCGTGACCGGGGGTGTCGACGACGTTGATGGTCACCGGACCGGCGTCGGTCTCCCGATGGATCGCGGTGTTCTTGGCCAGGATGGTGATGCCCTTCTCCCGCTCCAGGTCGTTGGAGTCCATGACCCGGTCGACCAGTTCGGTTCGTTCGGAGAAGGCGCCGGATTGCCGCAGCATGGCGTCCACCAGGGTGGTCTTGCCGTGGTCGACGTGCGCGACGATCGCGACGTTGCGGAGATCGCTGCGAATGGGGGCGGCGACACTGGTGACGGACACGCGTGGGTACTCCTGGCTCGGCGCGGAAATGCGGGCACGGCTGGGCTCGTCGACTGCGGGCCGGGTGCGGTGTTGTCTCAGCGCACCTCTGATCGGGCGCGAACACCTGGTCCTGGCACCCCTCAGGGGCACCCTGCCGCGGCTCCACTGCGCCGCTGCTGCAGAGCTGTTCGGACGGCACCCCACCAGCAGCGGGGCGCGTGCGTCGACGCGCGGCTCGGTCCAGGGTAGTGCAACGCGCAGCCGCAGCGGCCGCCGCGTGCTCAGCGCAACACCAGGTGGCCGTCGCTCAACATCAAGTTCGCCATCCGAGGTTAGGTTCGCCTACCCTGTGCCCAACCCCCGTCGGAGCGCCGGAGAGAAGCATCGTGAGCAAAGGCACCATCAAGGTCAAGAAGAAATGCTGCCGCTCGCAACCTCCCTGCAAGAGCTGCCCGATCGTGGTATTGCGCGAGCTGCTCCGCGAAGCCAAAGCGGAAGAGGTCAAGAAAGAGCAAAAGAAGGCAAAGAAAGCGGGAAAGAAAAAGAACGCGAAATGATCTCACCACGGCGCCCGCCGCGGCCTCGTCCGGTGAACCGGGATTACTTGTGGACGACCGGGGTCAAGGGGTCGGCGTACTTCGCCAACTCCGGGATGGTGCGCAGCGCCTGGAACTCGATGACCTCGTAGCGAACCAGCTTGTGCAGGGCAAACGGGTCCGTGGCGAGGATCGCGTCGAGTCGGCCGCGGGACATCGCGCGGGCGATGATCACCGCGCCGCTGCGCGGGTGGCGGTGGCCGGCCGCGATGAAATCACCGGCGTCGTAATGCTGGGTGACCCATTCGTAGTGATCTACCAACTGGGCGTCGATTTCCGATTCCGCGGCGGTGTATTGCAGCAGCACTACAAACATGCTTCCACGGTAGCTCTTCGACTTGACCGCTGCCGATCACCAAGCGGTAACATTGGCTCGTGCGCACATTGTCGAACAACTGGCGGACCGTCTGCGGGCGGCCCGACGACACAGCGCACTGACGCACTCCGAAATCGGCCGCTCGACCGGGCGGCCGAGCAGTGCCAGGTCGATCCCGGTGGCGGCGCCAACCACAGGAGAGACCCATGACCCGCCTGTCCGGGATCACCCCGTCCGGCCACGTCCAGCTAGGCAACTACCTCGGCGCGGTGCGGCGATGGGCCGCCGAGCGCGAGCCCGAGGACCTGTTCTTCGTTTCCGACCTGCACGCCATGACCACGCCGCATCGCCCGCAGCGGCTGCGCGCGCTCACCCGCGAGCAATTCGCGGTCCTGCTCGCAGCGGGCATAGATCCGGAATCGGTGTTCGTCCAGTCCGATCTGGCCGGTGAGCTGGGTGCGCTGAACTGGATCCTGGAGTGCACCTGCTCGTTCGGCGAGGCCGCCCGGATGGTCGAGTTCAAGGAGCGCGGCGCCGGGCAGGACGGTTCGCGCGTCGGCCTGCTGACCTACCCGGTGCTGATGGCCGCGGACATCCTGCTGCAGGGCGCGAGCCAAGTGCCGGTCGGCAGCGACCAGGACCAGCACGTCGAGCTGGCGCGCACGCTGGCCCGCCGGTTCAACTCGCACTACGGCCAGGTGTTCGTCGTCCCCGAGGCGGTGGTTCCCAAGACCGCGGCCAGGGTGCGCGACCTGGCCGATCCGGGCCGCAAGATGGAGAAGTCCAGCCCCCAGTCACCCGGCGTGGTCTTCGTGCTCGACGAGCCCGACGTGATCCGCCGGAAGTTCCGCCGCGCCGTCACCGACGGGCTCGACCGGATCCGCTACGACCCGAACGACCAGCCCGGAGTGGCGAACCTCCTGGAGATCCTGGCCGCCTGCACCGGCACGAGCCCCTACACCGCAGCCGGCATGACCAGCACCTACGCAGAACTGAAGGACACGGTCGCCGAAACGGTGATCGAGGAGCTGCGACCACTGCGCGAACGCGCCTTGGAGCTGCTGGACGACCCCGCTGAGCTGGAGCGCATCCGCTCGCACGGGGCGAAGCACGCGACCGAGCGGGCCCAGCCCCGCCTCCAGGCCGCCTTCCACGTCACCGGCCTGCGCTGAACGCACCCGGGGGACGTCTTCAGGTGGACCAACCAGCTGAAGACGTCCCTCGCCGCCATTCGTTCACCAGTTCGAGTGGATCACCTGGCGAACCCGTGATCAGTGCCGACAACCTGGGCTCATGGGTACTGCGATTGAAGGCAACACCGCGTTCTTGGTCGAGAGGAGTGCCGCCGTGGCTGCACCATCGTTCGACCCGCACGCCCCGTTCGACCCGCTGGTCGATCTGGACGGCTTGTGGACGCCTGAACTCGCCGACAGGTACCTGCCGATCCCGGGGATGCCCCCGGCCAAGTACGAGTGCCTGGACGGAAAGCTGATCATGAGCCCGCGTGACGGAACAGCCAACATGTTCGCGGTGTGGGAGCTGGGCGAGCGGATGAAGCCTGCCGCGACCAAGAGCGGGCATCACTTCTACCTCACCGTCAATCTCTTGCTCGGCGTGCAGGGATGGATCGAGCCGGACTTCGTCGTCCTGAACCGAACCGGCCGCGGCCGCGTCTGGATTCCCCCCGAGGACGTGCTGATCGCGGGCGAGTGCGTGTCGCCGTCCAGCAAGCAGAACGACCGCGTGGCCAAGCCCGCGAAGTGCGCGAAGGTCGGCATCCCGTACTTCATGCGAGTCGAGGTGAACTACGCGGACGGCCGCGTGGACGTCGAGCTACTACGACTCGAGGACGGCAAGTACCGCTCGCAGGCAAGGGGTTCAGAGGTCGAGATCTTCGAAACGGATCTGCCTTTTCCCCTGTCATTCGACCCTGCCGAGCTGCTGGAGCCGTAACTAGGCCTCGGCCAGGAGGTCTCGAAGGGAGTGGACGAGGACTCGGTCGGCGTCGAGCCAGTCGAGGCCGGTCAGCTCGTCGGGCGCGACCCAGCGGACCTCATGGTGCTCCACGGCTTCCGGGATCGCCGTCGGGTCGGCCAGCTCGGCGGCGTGGATGCGCAGCAGCATCCCGTTGTTGAGCGGGACATCGGTGCCGACTCGGCCGGTGGGGCGCACTTCGACGGCTAGTTCTTCCTGGCATTCCCGGATGACCGCGGTCTGCTCGTCCTCACCGGGCTCGACCCGACCACCGGGCAGTTCCCAGCGTCCGGCGTCCGGCGCCGGGTAGCTGCGCTGCTGAGCCAGCAAACATCCCTTGTGGACGATGGCGGCACCGACGACGACCTTGCGACTCGCCCAGGACTCGGCGAGTTCGCGCACCGCGTCGATCCGGCGCGCCAGCACCTTCAGCACGAAGCGGCGGCCGATCGTGACGTCGACCAGCCGCCCCAACGGCCCGAACGGGGCCGTCCAGTGGACCGAGTCGGTCAGCAGCGTCCGCGGCCCGGCCGCGGCGAGCACCGACTCGTGCCGCAGTTCCGGCAGCAGACCGGACACCAGCACGGAACTGAGCGCGTCGGCGTCGGCGCGCACGATTCGAGTGGTCAGATCGACCGGGAGGCGGGCGATTTTCGCGTGGAAGACGAGCTCATCACCGGGCACGAGCAGGGCCGCAGGCCGGGTCGCGGCGTTGCCGCTGATCCCGATGTCCGCGAGGCCGACCTCCGCCGTTCGCGTGTGCCGCAATGCGGCCCCCACCGTGGCGACAGGTGCCTCGATCAGTCCCGTGCTCCGCAACACCGACACGTGTAGACATCTTGCCCGACTCAGTTCGCCAGGAGGAAACCCGCCTCCGAACTCCCTTTGCTTGCCGGAGCAATTAGTTGGCAACGCAGACCGTTGATCATGCGGGCTGGACGCAGACTCGGTAGCCCTGGCCGCGGACGGTTTGGACCATCGCATCGGCGCCGACTGCGGCGAGCTTGCGACGCAGGTAGCCGATGTAGACCTCGACGACGTTTCGGGTGACGAGCTGCTCCTCGCCCCACACCATGCGCAGCAGGTCGCCCTTGGGCACCACCGCCTCGGGGTGGCTGGCCAGCGCGACCAGCAACCCGTACTCGCGGGGCGAGAGCGAGATCGACTGACCGGCCCACCGTGCCTCGCGTCCGGCGCGATCTATCTCCAGCTCACCGACCCGCAAGCACATCTGCCGACCCGCGGTGTCACGCCGCCGCAGCAGCGCGCGCACCTGCGCGGCCAGCACCAGGAAGGAGAAGGGTTTGACCAGATAACCGTCCGCACCGAGGTCCAGTCCGTCAGCCTGGTCGACCTCGCCGTTCTTCTCCGAGACCAGCAGCACAGGGGTAGTGACGTCCTGGGCGCGCATCCGCTCCAGCACCCGGTAGCCGGACAGGCCGGGCAGCACGACGTCGAGCACGACGACGTCGAAGGCGCCGGTGAGCGCTAGGCGCAGGGCCTCGGCGCCGTCGGCTGCGGCGGTGACTTCCATGCCTTCGGCGGACAGCCCCCGCTGCAGCGCTGTTCGGATCCCAGGCTCGTCGTCCACCACCAATACGCGCGGCACCATGGTTTCCAGCATGCCGAGCAGATGGCAGATCGGGCACCGAACTCCCGATCCGTTCTCAGATGGCCACCTGTTTCTCAGGCTGATCTCAGCATCGGGCGCATCACGCGCCCCGAATCGCGCCTATGCGAGCGAGCATCCGCAACTGTCCGAATTGTCCGGACAACCCGCGGTAGCGGCCGACTGTGAGATGTCTCGCCGGTCTCGCGCGCGGCCGACGTCGCTCGAACGAGCCGCGCCAGCCGTCGCCGAGGACCCTCCGGGACCGGCGAAACCCATGGCCAAGCCAGGTGCGCAAACCTGATCAAGCGTTGCGAAAGTAGCAAGAGAGCACAACGTTTGATCGCGGCAAGAGAACGAGGGGTTGACATATCTACCCAGCACATGACGTCTTGACAGCCTCCTTCACGTCCGCGAAGGTCGATGCGATCGATTGACTGATCAATCAGTCGCGCATCGAAACGCAACATCAGCGGGGAGCTGCCGTGCCGCCCGGACGGGCAGGCCGACCGACTCGAGCCGAGCCGACGCGTGCCCCCGCGAGACACAGGAGGTACCGCCCGGATGGCGAGCAGAGGACAGTCGAACGCCGCCCCGAGTCGTCGCGACTTCCTCCGGTACGTCGCGGCGGGTGCCGGCGCGGTAGGAGCCGGAACGTTGATCACCGGGTGCTCCAGCGGCGCGGTCCGCAAGGCGCCGGCGCCGACCGGCCCGCCGCAGTACGGCGGACGGCTGCGGGTCGGCGTCGTCGGCGGCTCCAGCAAGGACACGCTGGACGCGCACGCCACCGTCACGCACCCGGACCAAGCACGGATCTTCCAGCTCTACGACACCCTGCTGCGCTACGACGACGAGTACAAGGTCCAGCCGGCGCTGGCCGAGTCCGTCGAGTCCGACCCGCAGGCCCTGACCTGGACGATCCGGCTGCGCGACGGCGTGGAGTTCCACAACGGCAAGACCATCACCGCCGACGACGTGATCCACTCGCTGCGCCGGATCGCCGACCCGGACGACCCGAAGAACGGCGCGGTCGGGCTGAGCTCGCTGGACCTCAACGCCATGCAGGCGGTGGACCCGCGCACCGTCCGGCTGACCCTGTCCCGGCCGGACGTCACGCTGCCGGAACAGTTCGCCGAGTACGCCAACGGGATCGTGCCGGGCGACTACGACCCGAACCGGCCGGTCGGCAGCGGCGCATTCAAGTTCGACTCCTTCGAGCCCGGCCAGCAGAGCCTGTTCACCAAGCACGCCAACTACTGGCGCGAGGGCGAGCCGTACCTGGACGAGCTCGTGATCATCGACTTCCCGGACGACACGGCGCGGATCAACGCGCTGCTCGGCGGCCAGGTCGAGGCCATCGACCAGGTGCCGCTCGGGCTGCTGCGCGTGCTCGACGCGGACCCGAACCTGCGGCTGCTGGAGTCGGAGACCGGCTCGTGGATCCCGTTCACCATGCGGGTGGACCGGCCACCGTTCGACGACGTGCGGGTCCGGCAGGCGTTCCGGCTGGTCGTGGACCGCGAGCAGATGATCAAGCAGGTGCTCGGCGGCCACGGCACGGTCGGCAACGACCTGTATGCCCCCGCCGATCCGATGTTCAACTCCGGCCTGCCGCAGCGCAAGCGCGACGTGGCCAAGGCCCGGCAGCTTCTGCGCGAGGCAGGCAAGGAGAACCTGACCGTCGAGCTGGTGACCTCGCCGGTGGCCGCGGGCGTGGTGGAGGCCGCGCAGGTGTTCGCCCAACAGGCCGCCGAAGCCGGGATCACGGTCAACATCCGCCGGGTGGACACCGGTGAGTTCTTCGGCGACATGTACCTGTCCTGGGACTTCGCCCAGGACTTCTGGTTCTCCCGGAACTTCCTGGCGCAGGCCGCCACCGGCAGCCTGCCGGACTCGCCGTACAACGAAACCCATTGGAACCACCCGGAGTTCAACGACCTGGTGAACCAGGCACGGGCGACCACCGATGAAGCGCGCCGCAAGGAGCTGATCGCGCGGGCGCAACAGATCGAGTGGGAGAGCGGCGGCTACATCGTGTGGGGCTTCCCGAACCAGCTCGACGCGCACAGCGTCCGGGTGGTCGGCCTCGGCTCGGACAAGAGCGGTATCCCGCTGAACTCCTACGGCTTCCGGCACGCCTGGCTGGCGAAGTGAGGGGACACCAGATGACTCGAATGCTGGTCAAGCGCATCCTGCTCGGCTTGGTGATCCTCTGGGCGGTGTCCGTGGTGGTCTTCCTGGCCACCCAGGCGCTTCCCGGTGACGCCGCGCGCGCGATCCTCGGCCGCGAGGCCACCCCGGAGCGGCTGGCCGCGCTGCGCGAACAGCTGCACCTCGACGATCCGCTGTGGATGCAGTACTTCTCCTGGCTGGGCAACATCTTCCAGCTCAACCTCGGCGAGTCCTACGCCAACGGCATGCCGGTGACCGAGCTGCTGAGCTCGCGGCTGACCAACTCACTGGCGCTGATGCTGTGCGCGACGGTGATCAGCGTGCCGCTGTCGATCCTGGTCGGCACCTACAGCGCGCTGCGCCGCGACAAGGCCTTCGACCACACCGTCTCGGTGCTCAGCCTGGTGCTGGCCGCGCTGCCGGAGTTCGTGGTCGGCATCCTGCTCGTGCTGCTGTTCTCCACCGGCGTGCTGAACCTGCTACCCGCGGTGTACGTGATGACCGGTTCGGGCTCGGCGTGGAGCGATCCGGTCCAGCTGGTGCTGCCAACGCTGACGATGGTGCTCGCGGTTTCGCCCTACATGGTGCGCATCATGCGCGCCACCATGATCGAGGTGCTGGAGAGCGAGTACGTCCAGCAGGCCCGGTTGAAGGGCATGCCCGAGCGGACCGTGATCCTGCGGCACGCGCTGCCGAACTCGATCGGCCCGGTGGCCCAGGTGATCGCGCTGCAGCTGGCCTGGCTGGCCGGTGGCGTGGTCATCGTCGAGTTCCTGTTCCGCTTCCCCGGTATCGGGTTCGCGCTGGTGGACGCGGTGAACAACCGCGACCTGCCGGTGGTGCAGACGCTGACGCTGGCCATCGCGGCCGTCTACATCGTCGTGAACCTGCTGGCCGACGTGGTGAGTCTGGCCGCCAACCCGAAGGTGAGGTCCGCCGCGCGATGACCACGACTGCGCACAAAACCAACACCTCGACGAATCCCACCCCGCCCGCGCCGCGTGCGGTCGGGGTCTGGCGGGCCGCGCTGCGGCTGCCGCGGACGAAGATCGGCCTCGCGCTGTCCGCGCTGGTGGTGCTGACCGCGATCGTCGGTCCGCTGCTGGCCCCGCACGCCGCCACCGAGTTCGTCGACACCCCCTTCTCCGACCCGACCGGATCGACCTGGTTCGGCACCGACAACCTCGGCCGTGACGTGCTGACCCGGTTCCTGCACGGCGGTCAGACGCTGCTGCTGCTGGCGGTGCTGGCCACCCTGCTGGGCGTCGGGGGCGGCGCGCTGCTGGGCATGTACGCCGGCTACCGCCGCGGCTGGCTGGACGAGCTGCTGATGCGCTTCGGCGACATCGCGCTGGCGTTCCCGCAGGTCGTGCTGGCCCTGCTGTTCGTGAGCGTGGTCGGCCCGGAGCTGTGGCTGCTGGTGCTGGTGGTCGGCGGCAGCCACCTGCCCCGGGTGATGCGCGTGGTGCGCGCGGCCACCCTGTCCGTCGCCGAACGCGACTTCGTCAAGTCCGCCGAGGCGATCGGCGTGTCCAAGTTCCGGATCCTGCTGGGCGAGATCCTGCCGAACGTGACCGGCACGGTGCTGGTGGAGCTCGGCCTGCGGTTGAACTACTCGATCGGCCTGGTCGCGGGCCTGAGCTTCCTCGGTCTCGGTCTGCAGCCGCCGACCGCGGACTGGGGTCTGATGATCAACGAGAACCGGATCGCCCTGACCGTCCAGCCGTGGGCGGTGGCGCTGCCGGTGCTGGCGATCGCAGTCCTGACCATCGGCACGAACCTGGTCGCCGACGGCCTCGCCCGCTCGGTCGCCGGTGTCGACCGAGGCATCGAGAAGGCCGCTGGCTGATGCAGAACCTGTCTCCGAACTCGTTTTGCGTAGCGGTGCCGGTAGCGGAACCTCAGACGCCGCCTGGACTGCGGGTGCCCAACTTTGTGTATGCCAGATCCCACCTCTGGAGGTGTCGATGACTTCCCCCGCTCTGGACGCCGCTGGCCTGGAAATCCGAGGCGTGCCCTCGGAAGCCGCCATCGTCGCCGACATCTCGTTCACCCTGGCCCCGGGTGAAATCCTGGGCCTGATCGGCGAATCCGGTTCCGGCAAGACCACTCTGGGCCTGGCGATGCTGCGCTACTGCAAGCGCGGCACCCGCATCTCCGACGGCCGGATCCGCATCGGCGACACCGACCTCATGGGGCTTGCGGCCAAGCAGGCGGCCGCGCTGCGCGGTCGTCGGGTGGCCTACATCCCGCAGTCGCCCGCCTCGGCGCTGAACCCGACGCTGCGGCTGATCACGCAGCTCAGCGAGGCCGTGCACGACGTCTCCGGCGATGCCGCGCGCAAGCGGATCAAGCAGGTGCTCACCGAGGTCGCGCTGCCGGACGACGACGAGTTCCTGCGCCGCTACCCGCACCAGCTCTCGGGTGGGCAGCAGCAGCGGATCGCGATCGCGATGGCGTTCGTCGGCCGCCCCGAGGTGGTGGTGCTGGACGAGCCGACCACAGGTCTGGACGTCACCACGCAGAAGACGGTGCTGGCCACGATCCGCGAGATGTGCGAGCGGCACGGCACGGCCGGGGTGTACATCTCGCACGACATGGCGGTGGTCGCCGAGCTGGCCGACCGGATCGCGGTGATGTACTCAGGACGCATCGTGGAAACCGGCCCGACCGAGCAGGTGCTCAACGAGCCGCGCCACCACTACACCGCGGGTCTGGTGCTCGCGGTGCCGGACCTGGACGGCAAGCGGGCGATGCAGGCCATCGACGGCCAAGCGCCGTCGCCGCTGAACCGCCCGGACGGCTGCGCGTTCGCGCCCCGCTGCGCGGCGGCGACCGACGAGTGCCGCAGCGAAGTCCCACAGGTCGAGAAGGTCTCCCCCGGGCACGAAATCCGCTGCCTTCACCCGCGTTCCGGACGACTCGTGGCCAAGCCGCGGCCGGAGGACACCTCGTCGGAGTCCGCGGAGCCGGTGCTCGAGGTGCGCAACATCCGCGCCTGGTACACGGATTCGCCGGTGCTGCAGGACGTTTCGCTGTCCGTCGCGCCGGGCACCTGCCTAGCGCTGCTGGGCGAGTCCGGCAGCGGCAAGACCACTCTGTCGCGCTGCCTGGCCGGCCTGCACGCCAAGCACGAGGGCTCGGTGCTGCTGCGCGGCGCCGAACTCGCGCCCAGCAGCGCGAAGCGCACCCGGGACCAGCGACGCCAGGTGCAGTACGTGTTCCAGAACCCGTACGAGTCGTTGAACCCGCGCCGCCGCGTGCGCGACCTGGTGGCCCAGCCGATCTCGGTGCTCGGCGGCGATTCCGGCGGCAAGAGCACCGAGGAGCGGGTGATCGAGGCGCTGGAGCTGGCCGCGCTGCGCCCGGACATCGCCGAGCGCTACCCGGACCAGCTCAGCGGTGGTGAGCGGCAGCGAGTGGCGATCGCCCGCGCGCTGGTCACCCGGCCCGACGTGCTGATCTGCGACGAGATCACCTCGGCGCTGGACGTGTCGGTGCAGTCGGCGATCGTCGATCTGCTGCAGGACCTGCGCGAGCGGATGGGCCTGGCGCTGGTGTTCGTCACGCACAACATCGCACTGGTGCGCAACATCGCGCAGCAGGTGGCGGTGCTGCAGGGTGGGCGGATCGTGGAGCAGTCCTCGGCCGACGAGCTGTTCGCCGCGCCGCAGCACGAGTACACGCAGTCGTTGCTGGCCGACGCTCCCAACTTCGAGCTGGAGGCGAGCAGCTGATGAGCGGTTTCGACAGGGTCGCCGAGGAGTTCGCCGCGGTCGTCGCGGAGGACGAAGCAGGAGCGGCGTTCGCAGTGTTCCGCGACGGCGAGCAGGTCCTCGACCTGCAGGCCGGGCACCGCGATCCCGAGGGCGCCGAGCCGATGACGACGGACACCCTGATGCCGATCTTCTCCGGCACCAAGGGAATCGTGGCCACCGGCGTGGCGCTGCTGATCGACCGCGGTGCGATCGACCCGGACGCACCGGTGACCCGGTACTGGCCGGAGTTCGGCGCGGCGGGCAAGCAGGACGTCACGGTGCGACAGCTGCTCTCGCACTCTGCCGGTCTGCCCTACCCGGAGCGCCCGGTGACCCGCGAGGATGCGGCGGACAACCAAGCGATGGCCGTGCTGCTGGCCGCGCAGGCCCCGCTGTGGCCGGTCGGTTCAACCACCGCCTACCACGCGCTGACCTTCGGCTGGCTGGCCGGCGAGCTGATCCGCCGCGTGGACGGCCGGGAGGTCGGCGAGTTCCTGCGCGCCGAGATCGCCGAACCGCTCGGCGCGGATTTCTGGCTCGGACTCCCGGAATCGGAGTGGCCGCGCACCGGCCGGCGCTGGCGCGCCGCCGACTACCAGGTGGCCAACCGCCTGAACACCCCGGAAGCCTTGGCCTACCGCGAGAAGGTGTACGGCAACCCGCCGTTGCTGCTGGGCGGCGACGCCCTGTGGAACACCCCGGCCTGGTGGACCAACGGCACGCCGGGTGGCGGCGCGATGGCGTCCGCGCGTGGCATGGCTGCGGTGTATTCGGCGCTGGTGAGCGGAAAAATGATCGCCGGGTCCACAGTGGAGCGAATCAGCCGCGAGGAGAGTCGGGGCACCGACCCCGGCACCGGACGTCCGCTGGCCTTCGGCCTCGGCTACGAACTCCAGGACGCGCTGGAAACCTACGGCCCGTCGACCGACGGCTTCGGACACAGCGGAGCGGGCGGTTCCCTCTTCGGCTGCTGGCCGAGCGCGGGTGTCTCGTTCGCCTTCAGCCCGTGCCTGATGCGCACCGAGGGCTTCGACGACCGAGCCCACCGCCTCCTCACCGCCCTGCACACCTACCTCTGAGCAAAGCCCGATGTGGGGTGTCGGTTTTGCCCTAAAGCTGACACCCCACATCGTGGCTTCGCGACCGCGCAGTCATAGGCAAAACTGACCCGGCGGGACGGTCGCGCTCTCCTGCTCAGCCGAAAATCCGTGTCCTGGAGGGTGTGCGCAGCAGTAGCCTGACGCGCATGGAGTTCGAGGTGAGCGATGTCAGGGACCGCGTGGATCACGACGCGGTGTGGGACTTCCTGTCCACGCAGGCTTATTGGGGCAAATGGCGCACACGCGAGCAGCTCGATCGGCAGATCGACCTGGCGTGGCGCGTGGTCGGTGCCTACCGGACGTCCGACGGTCGGCAGATCGGCTTCGCGCGGGCGTTCTCCGACGAAGTGGGCAGTGCCTACCTGGCCGATGTGTTCGTCTTCCCGGAGGCACGCAGCCACGGCGTCGGGAAGGCCCTGGTGCACGCCATGATCGAGGACGGCCCGGGCCGCGACTTCCGCTGGATGCTGCACACCGACGACGCGCACGGCCTCTACCGCTCCTTCGGCTTCGCCGAACCAGACGCCACCTACATGGAACGCCGCCGCCCCGAGGCCCCAGCCTGACCAGCTGAAACCACCACGTTCACCCAATCCCGGACCGAGTACCCCGGCGGTCCCGGTGGAGTTCGGCGGGCGGAGCCGCCACCATGTCCTCATGACCGAACTGCTCACCGACAACCAGGTCGCCGAGGCGCTCGAACACCTGCCGGAATGGCGGCAGGACGGGGCTCAGCTGTCCCGCACCGTGGAGTTCGCCAGCTTCCCGCAGGCGATCCAGGCCGTCACCCGGATCGCTGAGATCGCCGAGAGCGAGAACCACCACCCGGACATGGACATCCGCTGGCGCACCGTGGTGTTCCACTGCAGCACGCACGCCAAGGGCGGGATCACGGCCAACGACACCTCGCTGGCCCAAGAAATCGACAACGTGGTCGAGCAGCTGAAGTCCTGACGCAGCGCCGGTGGCGGGTCAGCCTTCCGCCAGATCCGCCACCTCGAAGGCACAACCCCAGGACAGCGCCACCCCGCAACCGCCGTGCCCGTAGTTGTGGATGATCCGCGCCCCCTCGTAGTGCTCGACCTCCACCCGCACCGACTCCCGCCCGGGCCGCAGCCCGACCAGCTCCTCGAGCACCTCGGCCTCGCCCAGCCGCGGCTCGATCGCCGCGCACCGCCGCCGGATCCCGGCGCTCACCCCCGGCCGGACCACCCGGTTCCACTCCTGGTCTTCCGCCACGCCGCCGAGCACCACGCGGTCGCCGTGCGGCATGTACGAGGTGAACTCGCCCGAGTCGGTCAGCTCGACGAAGTACTCGTCGATGCCAGGATTGCGCACCACGACGTGCTGGCCGCGCACCGGATGCACACCGGGATCGCCGACGAGCTCGCGCGCACCCACGCCCGTGCAGTTGACCACCGTTTTCGCTTCGGCAGCCGCGTCCGCCAGCGTCGGGACCGGGCTGAGCTGAAGGTCTCCCCCTGCGTTCCGGAACCGGGCGACCAGGTGGTCGAGGTAGCGCGGCATGTCGATCAGCGGCACCGTCCCCCAGTAACCGCTGACGAAGCCCTCGGGCAGTTCGTCCGGGGTGCAACGCCGCAGATCGGGGATCAGCCGGGCTTCGGTCGGGACCGCGTCACCGAGGTCGAAGCGCGCAGCCATCCGACCGGTGGACAGGTGCACTCCGGAAGTGTCATCGCGGGCGAGCGCGGTGAACTCGGCGTGCGAGCGGGTCACCCAGTACAGCACCTGTTCGGCTGGTCTTAGCTGCGCCGGGCCCCACATCGCACCGGCCATCGCCGAGGTGGTCTCGCGCGGCCGGTCCTCGGTCCGGATCCGCACCGGCCGGCCCGCCTCGGCGAGCACGACGCCGCAGGTCAGGCCCTGCACTCCCGCGCCGATCACCAGCACCTGTTCACCGGTCATCCTCGAAACGCTAGCAGCGATCAGCAAACTCCGACGATCTGAACTTCCGCCTGGTCAGAAACACCCTCACTTAGCCCAGGAAGTCCTGGATAGCGGCCAGCCAGGCGTCGGGGTTCTGGGCACCGATGGGGTGCCCGGACTTCGTTGCCCGCGGTGAAGATCGCGATCATGCCGACGAACAGCGCTTTCCCGACCTCGTCGACCGGCGTATTGGACCGAACCCATCCTCAGCCATGCCCTGCTTGATCGAACTCATGAGCGGTACCCGCTGAGCCCCAACAGCACGGCCGAGCAACCTCCACCGCTCCTTCGGGCCAGCACCAGTCGATCATGACACGGGGTGCAAAACGAAGCTGAAACGCTGCGGATCAAACGTTGAAGCGGAACGACTGCCAGGAACTTACTGACCACCACAGATCGAGCCGAAATAGGACGTGACCTGTGAAGAAGTTGCTCTTAACTTCTCACTGTTTTGCGCCGGCTTTCGCTGTCCTGACGAACAACGGCCGAACGACGGCCGAGCCCGCCAGCCCGATGTAGAACCTGGAACGAGCTGCAAGACCCCCGACTCGGGCTTTCGCGGAGCGCGCGGTGATGGCCACGTTGTCCGGCCGATGTCCGGTGCGTGGTCGCGGCATCCGCCAACCCCGATCCCAGCGCCCGCTACGTTTCGTCGATCCCAGTTTGCTCAGACAGTGGCATACTGGACATCACAGAGATCGGGTGTGGTCCTATGCAAGATCGCGACACCTCCGGACCGTGGCAGCCGTGGGGAAGCGCTAGGGCGTCCGACAGCCTCGGCAATCTCGACGCGGCACTTAAGGGCCATCCGGCGATCGAGCAGGCCAAGGGCATGCTGAAGCTGGCCTTCGGACTCGATGACCACGATGCACTCGAGTTGCTTGCCGGGATGTCGCGCGACACCGGTACGGACATGCGTGACGTGGCTCAGAAGCTTGTAGAGCGGGTCACGGGCACAGCGAGCGAGCCGACCGCGAAAAACGTAAGCGCCCATGTCCTTGAGGAGTGGAACCGACTCAAAGAAACCTGACCCCGCCTTGCAAGGCGATCAAGTGGCCTCGTCTACCTCGGCCGCTAATCGAACTTCGCTGATTCTACGTGTCAGGGCTGATTGCAGCGGGCTGCGACGTGGTGACCGTTCAGCGAGCGCTTGGCCATTCGAGCGCCACGATCACCCTGAACACTTACGCCCACCTGTGGCCGAGCGCCGAAGATCGGACACGCAGCGCGGCTTCAGGGATCATCGGCGAGGTCTTTGGCCATGCGTCGCGGGAGCCAGGACAGGACGCGACGGATGATCCGCCTTCTGCACCTGTTGCCGTGTGATCTGTGGCAAGACCAAAAGGGCCCAGACCCGAGACTCCCGTCAGGAGATCTCGGGTCTGGGCCCTTACGTATGTGGTGCCGCTCGGCGCGTTCTCTGACCGGTCCGCCTGACAACTCCGAGACGGTTTGATCCGGCTGACGAATGACTGACGAACGCTGATGACCAGGAAGCCATCTACCAAGAGAAAACGCTTCGGATCAGACGTTGAAGCGGAACTCCACGACGTCGCCGTCGGCCATGTTGTAGTCCTTGCCCTCCATGCGGACCTTGCCCGCAGACTTGGCTTCCGCCATCGAGCCGGATCCGACCAGGTCGTCGAAGGAGACGACCTCGGCCTTGATGAAGCCGCGCTCGAAGTCGGTGTGGATCACGCCGGCCGCCTGGGGCGCCGTCCAGCCCTGGTGAATCGTCCAGGCTCGCGCTTCCTTCGGCCCGGCCGTCAGGTAGGTCTGGAGGCCCAGGGTGTGGAAACCGGCTCGGGCCATCGCGTTCAGGCCTGGCTCGGCCTGGCCGATCGACTCCAGCAGCTCGCGCTGGGACTCCTCGTCCAGCTCCTTGAGCTCCTCCTCGACCTTGGCGTCCAAGAACACCGCGTCACCGGGCGCGACCAGGTCGCGCAGCTCCGCCTGCTTCGACTCGTCGGTCAGCACGCCCTCGTCGGCGTTGAACACGTAGAGGAACGGCTTGGTGGTCAGCAGGTTCAGCTCGCGCAGCTCCGGGCTGTCCGCCAGGCCCGCCGCGAACAGGGTCTTGCCGGAGTCGAGGATCTCCTTGGCCTGCTGCGCGATCTCCAGCGCCGGACGCTTGTCCTTGTGGGTGCGAGCTTCCTTCTCCAGCCGCGGCAGCGCCTTCTCCAGGGTCTGCAGGTCGGCGAGGATCAGCTCGGTATTGATCGTCTCGATGTCGCTGGACGGGTCCACCCGGCCGTCGACGTGCACCACGTCGGGGTCGTCGAAGACGCGGATGACCTGGCAGATCGCATCCGCCTCGCGGATGTTGGCGAGGAACTTGTTGCCCAGGCCCTGCCCCTCGGAGGCGCCCTTGACCAGGCCCGCGATGTCGACGAACGACACCGTGGCGGGCACCGTCTTGGCTGAGCCGAAGATCTCCGCCAGCTTGTCCAGCCGCTCGTCCGGCAACGGCACGACGCCCACGTTCGGCTCGATGGTGGCGAACGGGTAGTTCGCTGCGAGAGCATCGTTGCTGGTCAGCGCATTGAACAGGGTGGACTTGCCGACGTTGGGCAGCCCGACGATTCCGAGGGTGAGGCTCACGCCCTGGAGTCTAGGTGCTGGCCCGGACCGACATCGGCCCCGGTGGGCAGGTCGTGAGGTGGATCCCGACCACAGTTTCAATTGAAACTGTGGTCGGGATCCGGAACACCGCCGTGGTCGTGTCTGTTTTCCGCTAGTAGCGGGTGCTGAGCGCTGGCACGATCGAAGGCATGTTGGTGGGAACCGAAGAAGCCTTCCGGGCCGTGGCCTCGCGTGATGCGCGGTTCGACGGCTGCTTCATCCACGCCGTCCGCTCGACCGGCATCTACTGCCGGCCCTCCTGCCCGGCCCGGACCCCGAAACGCAGCAACAGCGTGTTCTTCGCGACGGCTGCCGCCGCGCAGGCCGCCGGGTTCCGCGCGTGCCGGAGGTGCCTGCCGGACGCCGTGCCGGGCTCGCCGGAGTGGAACCTGCGCGCCGACCTCGCCGGCCGGGCCATGCGGCTGATCACCGACGGCGTGGTGGACCGCTGCGGGGTCCGCGGGCTGGCCGACCAGCTCGGCTACTCGGAACGGCACCTGACCAGGGTGCTCACCGCCGAGCTCGGCGCCGGGCCGCTCGGCCTCGCCCGCGCGCACCGCGCGCACTCGGCGCGGATCCTGATCGAGACGACCGCGATCTCGTTCAGCGATGCCGCCTTCGCGGCCGGGTTCTCCAGCCTGCGGCAGTTCAACGACACCATGCGCGAGGTCTTCGGCACCACGCCGACAGAGATGCGCAGCCGCGCGCAGCGCCGCAACGACGCACCGAGCGGCGCTGGCACCGTGCAGCTGCGACTGCCGTTCCGCGCGCCGTGCGACGCGTCCGGGGTGCTGCGCTTCCTGAGCCAGCGCGCGCTGGCGGGTCTGGAGGACACCGGGCCGGACCACTACACGCGCTCGCTGCGGCTGCCGTACGGGACGGGCGTCGCGACGCTGCGACCGCAGGAGAAGTACGTCGCCTGCACGTTGCAGCTGACCGACCTGCGCGATCTCGGCAGCGCGGTGTCCCGGCTGCGCCGTCTGCTCGACCTCGACGCGGATCCGATCGCGGTGCGCGAAGTGCTCGGCGCGGACCCGCTGCTGAACAGCTCCATCGCGCGCACGCCGGGCGTGCGGGTTCCGGGCAGCGTCGACAGCCTGGAGATCGTGGTCCGGGCGGTGATCGGCCAGCAGATCTCGGTCGCGGCCGCCCGCAAGACCACTGAACGACTGGTCGCCAACCTCGGCGAGCCGATCCCGCATCCGGAGGCGGTGACCACGTTGTTCCCCACCGCTGAAGTGCTCGCCGAGCGGGTGCTGGAGGCCCTGCCCGGTCCGCGTCGGCGCGCGGAGACCGTCCGCGACGTGGCGGCAGCTGTCGCTGAGGGACGGCTGGCCCTGCACCCCGGCCGGGACGAGGTGGAATTGCGGCACGATCTGGAGCAGATCCGCGGGATCGGCCCGTGGACGTCGAGCTACGTCGCCATGCGAGTGCTCGGCGCACCGGACGTGCTGCTCATCGGAGACCTCGCGCTGCGCCGCGGCGCCGAGGCGCTCGGACTGTCCGAAGACCCCGCGGTGATCCAGGAACACGCCCGCCGGTGGAGCCCGTGGAGCTCCTACGCGGGAGTGCTGCTGTGGGAGGCTGCGGTCACGCCACCGCAGCTGCAGCAGGCTTCCTGAATCCCCGCCCGAGAAGAACTTCAGGAGTCATCGTGATCAAGTGGTCCACTGTGGATACTCCGACCGGGCCGTTCACGGCCGTGGTCGACGCTGATGGTGCCGTGCTCGCGTCCGGCTGGACCGCCCAGCTCGACGAACTGCTCCCCCAGGTCTCGCCTTCGCTGCTGCCCGAAGCCCCGGTCGAAGCCTCCGACCTCGGCGACGTGACCCGCGCGATCCGCGCCTACCACGACGGGGATCTGCACGCCGTGGACGGAATCCCGGTGCGGCAGAGCTCCGGCCCGTTCCTGGAACACGCGTGGGAAGTGCTGCGCAAGGTCCCGGCCGGAGAGCCAGTGAGCTACACCGAGTACGCCGCGCTCGCCGGACGCCCTCAGGCGATCCGCGCCGCGGCCTCGGCCTGCGCCCGCAACGCCGCAGCACTCTTCGTGCCCTGCCACCGAGTCCTCCGCAGCGACGGCTCGCTGGGCGGCTTCCGCTGGGGCCTCCCGGCCAAGCGCTGGCTCCTCGACCACGAAACCAAGTCCTGAGCCAGAAGGTCCGCGAGCACTTCGGGTCGCTCTGACAACCCGAAGTGCTCGCGGTCAGGTTTGGAGTTCGAGGGTGGAGCCTTCGCGGGATTTTCGGACTCGGAGGCGGACTCCGATTCGTTGGCGCATCTCCTCGACGTGGGAGACCAGGCCGACCACTCGACCTCCGGCGCGCAGGTCGTCGAGGGTGTCCATGACCAGGTCGAGGGTGTCCGCGTCGAGGGTGCCGAAGCCTTCGTCGATGAACAGCGTGTCCAGCAGCGCACCGCCGGTCTCCGCTGCGACCACGTCCGCCAGCCCGAGGGCCAGCGAGAGCGAGGCCAGGAACGATTCGCCGCCGGACAGGGTCTTGGCCGGACGGATCTTGCCGGAGTAGTCGTCGAGCACGTCGAGTCCGAGCCCACCGCGAGTACCGCGCGCCCCGGCCGCATCGGAATGCACGAACGAGTACCGCCCGCCGCTCATCCGCTGCAACCGCCGGGTTGCGGCGACGGCGACCTCCTCCAAGCGCGCGGCCAGCACGTACGCGCGCAACGACATCTTCCGCGCGTTCTGCCCGCGGCCGTTGACCACGTCCGCCAACGCCTCCAGCTCGGCGTGCTCCGCCAACGCCGGCCCGAGCTCCGCCCACGCTCCGCGCAAGCGCTCCGCGAGCTGCGCGATGTCGCGCTGCCGCTGCTCGGCGCGATGCGCCAACGCAGCTGCGCGCTCCGCCGCTTCGCGCGCGACGGTCGCCGCCTCGGTGGCCTCTTCGAGGCCGACCTCAGCGGTTCCGTCGACACCGACCAGCTCCGCGCTCGCCAGCGCTGCTCGGGCGCCTGCGGCGCGCTCTTCGACCTCGGCTAGCGCCTCGGCGAGCTGGGTGAGCCGTTCCTCGCTGCGCTCGGCGGCCAGGGCAGCAGTCGAGTCATCGAATCCTGCTGAGGTCGCGGCTTCCGTGAGCGCGTCCTGCTGTTCGGCCAGGCGGCGTTCGGCGTCGTCGCGAGCCGTTCGGGCCGCTACCAGCTGTTCGAGCTGGGCTGCGACGTCGAGCAGATGAGCGCGCCGGTCGGCGATGCTGGGGAAGTCGCCGCGTGCTTGGCGCAACCGCGACTCGCGTTCCTCCACTGTGGACAAAATCGTGGTGTGCTCGCTTCGCGCGGTCGCGAGGCCGGTCCGCAGTTGCGACAGCTGCTCGGCCAAGCGTTCCGTGGAGGCTTCGAGCTCCGCCAAGCCCTTGGTGCGTAGCGGAAGTTGCTCCGCAGCGCAGCGCAACGCAGCGCGCTCTGCTCGCAGTTCCTCCAGTTCGGTCGCGAGCTCCGACTCGGTGCGTTCGCCCAGGCGTTCCACCAGACCGTCGACCTTCTGCTGCGCCCGCTGCACTTCCACCGCCGCTTTCTCGCGGCGCGCGTGAGCCTGCTGTTCGCCGAGCTGGGCCTTCTCCTCGTCCTCAGCGTGCACCGGGTCGTCGATCGGCTTGGCCGGTTCGGGGTGTTCGGCCGAGCCGCACACCGGGCAGGGATCACCGGCGGCGAGCCGGGTCGCGAGTTCGGCGGCCATACCGGCGAGACGACGGGCTCGGAGGTCTTGGAGCAAGTCGCGGGCCTGCTGATGCGCATCGACCGTCTGCTGGGCGCTGGACGTCGCCGCCGAGAGCGACTGCTGCGCAGCCGGGAGTTCACGCGCGGCGTTCAGCAGCGCAGTGACCTCAGTTCCCCTGGACTGCACGCTTTCCAGGCGGAGTTCCGCGTGCTTGGCCTCTTCGACCTGCTGGCGGGCGGTGGTGATGCGCTCCGGGAGAGCCGTCTGCTGCCCGAGCAGCTTCGCTTCGCGCTGCTCGTCCCGGGTGATCCGCTCGGCCAGCTCGGTCGCCCGGCGACGGTCGGTTTCCTGTTGCTGCGCCTCGGGAACCAGGTGCGCCAGGGCACCGGCTTCCTCCCGCTGCGCCCCGGCCCGCGATCTCAAGTCCCCCAGCGGAGTTTCCGCATCCAGCTCGCATCGCGCCGCCGCAGCGACAACCTCGGCGGTTGCCTTCTCGCGTTCCTGCTCGCCGCGACGGCCCGCGCGGTGCGCCGCCAAAACCGGGACTGCGCGGTGTGCTGCTTCCCGCTCCGCGCGCCACGCGTCGTGCTCGGCGTGCTTCTCCCCGATCTCGGCGAGAGTGGCGTTCGCCTGACGAACCCGCCGCACCTTGTCGGCCAGCTCTCGGCGTTGTGCCAGCGCGGATTCGGCGGACTCACGGTCGCGGCGCAGCCGGGACTGCTCGGCCTGCGCGCCTTCCAGTTCGCGGATTGCGGTCTTCTCGATGTCCTCTAACCAGCTCTGATCGTCCACATCGGACTCGTGCGCGACACCGGAGACCTGCGAGACCCGCGCCAGCAGCTCGCGCACCTGCTGGGTCTGCGTCTCGACCTCCCGACCGCGCTCACGGCGCCGGTCAACGAACCAGCGCTCGACCTCACCGAAGCGCTGGGTGCCGAACAGCTTCTCCAGCAGCTGCTCGCGCTCGGCGGTGTCCGAGCGCAGGAACCGGGCGAACTCGCCCTGCGGCAGCATCACGACCTGGAAGAACTGCTCGACCGTCATGCCCAGCAGCCGCTGGACCGTGCGCGCGACCTCGTCGATCCGGGTCAGACCCTCCGGCGGGTACTCGGTCGGCGCGCCATCTACCCAGGTCAGCGAGGCCTTCGCCGGCTGCGTGGTGAACCCGTCGCCGCGCTTCTTCGGCCGCTCGTACTCGGGGCTGCGCTCCAGCCGCAGGCGCTGGCCCTGCACAGTGAGCTCCAGAACCACCGTGGTCGCCACGTCGGCCGCGGCGGTGTCGCAGCGGAGCCGCTTGACCTGGCCGCGCGCGCCCGGAACCGAGCCGTAGAGGGCGAAGGCGACCGCGTCCAGCAGTGTCGTCTTGCCCGCGCCGGTGTCGCCGTGCAGCAGGAACAGGCCGTCGGCGCCCAACTGGTCGAAGTCGACCACCTGGTGCTCCCGGTACGGACCGAAGGCGGTGACTTCCAGGCTGTGCAGTCTCATCGCGTCCCCTCCGCGGCAGCGACCGCGCGCAGCGCCTCGCTGATCAGCACGCGTTCGGATTCGCTGGGATCCGAACCCCGGCAGTCCGCCACGAACTGGTCGGCCAGCGCGTGGTCGTCGCGGCCCCGCACGATCTCGGCGTAGCGCAGCGGGGCGGTCGCGCGGCCGGTCGCCGGCTTCCACTCCAGGTGGACCGCGTGCGGGAACCGCTGCTGGAGCTGGCGCATAGGCTCCAGCGGGCGGACCTCGTCGGTCAGCGTCACCGACAGGTAGCAGTCCTCCAGCTCGGCGTGCTCGGGCTCGTTGAGCAGGTCCCCCAGATCGCCCTGCGCGGTGGCCAGGCGGCGCGGGACCGGCAGTTCGCGGCGCTCGACCCCGGCGAGGCCATCGGCGTCCAGGTCCACCAGCCACACCGACTTGCGCTGCTTGGCCTCGGAGAACGAGTACGCCAGCGGGCTGCCGGAGTAGCGCAGGTGCTCGGCGATCCGCTGCGGGCCGTGCAGGTGGCCCAGCGCGACGTAGTCAACGCCGCCGAAGACCGAGCCCGGAACCTGCTCTACGCCGCCGACCGCGATGGTGCGCTCCGACTCGCTGCTGTCACCGCCGGTGACGAAAGCGTGCGCCAGCACCACCGAACGCGTTCCGTCGGGGCGTCCGGCCAGATCGGCGCGGATCCGGTTCATCGCCTCGGTGAGCACTGCGGTGTGGCCGCGGGACTCGATCTCGGGGCTGGCTCCCGGCACATCCGAGCAGATCTGCAGCGCGCGGCGCGCCGGATCCGGCTCCAGGTATGGGATGCCGTAGATGGCGACCGGTCCGTGCTCGTCGGCGAGCTCGACCGGCACGTGCAACCCGGCGACCTGGGTGCGCAGGTGCAGGCCGCCGGCTGCGGCGAACTCGGCGAACGCGCCGACCCGCGCGGCTGAGTCATGGTTCCCGGAGGTCACCACCAGCTGGGCGCCCGCTTCACGGATCCGCGCGAGAACGCGCACGCAGGTCTGCACGGCCTCGCCCGATGGCACGGCGCGGTCGTAGAGGTCTCCGGCGACCACGACGACGTCGACCTGCTCCTCGACGACCAGATCGGCCAGTCCGCCCAGGACGGCCTCCTGATCTCCGAGCAGGTCACGCCCGTGGAACGTCCGGCCCATGTGCCAGTCGGAGGTGTGCAGTACCCGCATGGACCTCAAGCTATCGACGTCCCACCGGATCACCGTCGACCCCCCACACCGCTTCGGCGTGTCGGACACCTGCACCCCATCGCGTGATGCTCCGGTCACCCACAGTGCAGCATGGTCAATTTCGCGAGAAATTGACCGTCACCCGTGTGAACGTCAATTTCGCGAGAAATTGACCCAGCCCTCCACCCGACCTTCGCCCCTGCGGTGGCGCTGCGCGCCGCTGTCATTCAGACCCGGGTGATGGAGGGCTCGTGCTGGGGTGCGTGATCTTGTCGGGTCGGTCGGCCATCATTTGGGCTGGAAGCGGCCACTACCGGACGGAGCTCATGTGGGTACCGGCGTCCTGATCACCATCGTCGTCGTGCTGACGCTGTTGTTCGCCGCGGCGCTGGTGCTGATCTGGCGGCTGTACACCGACAGCGCTCACCGTGCCGACGAGGCGCTGCGCATGGTCGAGGCCGAGCGCGCCCGCAGCACCGAGCAGCAGGCCGCGCTGCGCCGGTACGAGGTCGCCTTCGCCTCCATCACCGGCCGCGGTGAGCTCGGCGAGCAGGTGCTGGTCGAGACCGCGCGGTCGCTGGGTCTGCGCGAAGACATCCACTTCACGCTGCAGACCGACCTCGCTGGCGGAGGCGCGGCCCGACCGGACATGGTGCTCGCGGTCGGCGGCGGTCGGCAGGTCCCGGTCGACGCGAAGGCGAGCCTGGCGGTGTGGGCCGAGGCGATGGAGACCGACGACGCCGAGGAACGCCGCGACGCGCTGCGGGTACACGTGCGCAACATCCGCTCCCGTGCCACCGAGCTCGCCGGCAAGGGCTACCAGAAGTGGGCCGACGCGATCTACGGCTCGATCATGTTCGTGCCGTCCGACGCGGCGGTGGTCGCCGCCCTGGACACCGACCCGCAGCTGCTGACCTGGCTGCTGGACAAGCGCGTTTTCCTGTGCGGACCAACGGGTTTCGCGGTGCTGGCCTCGGCGGCGATGTTCGCTGGCACGGAACGCACCATCGCCGAGGACATCGAGCAGGTGCGCTCCCAAGCAGTCCGCGCCCAGCGTGCTGCGAACGGCGCTGTGGAGGCGGTGAACCTCTCCAGCACCCACCTGCAGCGCTTCGTCTCCGCCCGCCGCCGCGAACTCGACGCCCTCGAATCCTTCCGCAGCGCGGTCCAGCCCCTGGCAGAAGCTGCCGGCTCAGGCAGCGTCGATGCCGTCCGCCGCAACGAAGACGTCCTCGCCAACGGAACTTCGCTCCCGGAGGACAACGCACCACAGCTCGTCCAGAGCAACGAGAACGAGCACCGCTGACACCCAGAACCTCAGCGTCCGGCACTCAAAAGCAGGTTCTCAGACGTAGGTCTCGACGAAGGCCGTGACCGTGTCGGCGATCAGAGGTGTGTGCGGCCCCCTGCCGAAGCCGTGGTCCAAGCCCTCGTAGGGGTGCATCTCCACGGTCACGCCGCGGCGGCGCAGGTCCGCCGCGAAGTCCAGGCTCTGCTCCAGCGGGACCAGGGAATCCGCCGTGCCCTGCTGGATCAAGAACGGCGGTTCGTCGCCGGAGAGGTTGCGGACCGGGCTGATCGCCGCGGCCTTCTCCGGGCAGTCCACCGGCATGCATCCGAGCAGCTGCTCGACCACGCGCCGCGCGTACTCCTGCATGTGCGGCTGCGCGCGCTGCGCCTCCGCGCTCATGTCCGTCGGGCCGAACCAGTCCACCACTGCGCGGATCCCGGTCAGTCCGCCGCCCGGTTTGTCCGGATCACCGGTGACCGTGCCGAGCTGCGACACCAGGTGCCCGCCTGCGGACGCGCCCCAGAGCGCGACGCGATTACCGTCGAGACCCCACTCACCGGACCGCTGCTGCAACCAGCGAACCGCGTCGGCAACGTCGATGACCTGCGCCGGAGCCTGGGCCACCCCGGTCAGCCGGTAGTCCACCGTGGCCACCGCGTAGCCGCGTTCCAGCAGTCGCTGCGCGGTCAGGGCCTCGGTGGCGCTGAGGTCCGCGTCGATCGTGCGCTTCCCGGCGTCCCAGCCACCGCCGTGGACGTAGACCACCAGCGGGGCCGGGGTCTGCTGCCGAGCGGGCAGGAAGAGGTCCAGCTTCAGCGCACCGGTATCGCGCTCGGCGTAGACCTGGTCGCGCACCACCTCGACCGCGCCCAGGTCGCGCGTCGCCCTCTCGACCGGTGGGGCTTCGTCGGCTCCTGAGACGCGCGAGCACCCGGCGGTGAACAGAGCGATCAGGGCGAAGCAGGCCGCCAGGACACGTCGCGTCACCGACATCCGTCCGGAGCCCTCCCGATTTAGCTAAAGCTCACTCGAATGCATGAGCTTAACAAGATCAGCGGAGCGTCATCGGCGAATCATCCGAGCTCATCCGCCGCGCGCTGCTCACCTGCCAAGAAGTGCGCGATCCGGAGCGTCGAGTCGTAGAGGTCGCGGTAGTGGCGGAAGTAGGCGTCGTAATGCTCGGTGTGCTCCGGGTTCGGTCGGACGGTGCGAGCCACTGGGTTCCAGCCGTCCGGCTCGACGGCCGTGCTCGTGCCGACCCCGGCGAGCAGCGCATCACCATAGGCCGCACCGATCGTCTCGCCCGGCACCTGCTGCTCCTGACCGGTGATGTCGGAGACGATCTGCGTCCACAACCCGCCTTGGGTGCCGCCGCCGACCGCGACCAGGCGCCCGGCCGTGCCGCCGGCCTCGCCCATCGCCTCCAGGTTGTGCCGGACACCGAACCCGATGCCCTCCAGCGCCGCCCGGTACAGCTCGGCGCGGCCGTGCTCGACGGTCAGCCCGGCTAGCATCCCCCGCGCGTCCGGGTCGAAGATCGGCGTCCGCTCCCCCGCGAAGTACGGCAGCAGCAGGAGACCTCGACTGCCCGCGGGAACCGCCGCGGCCTGCTCGACCAGGTCGGCGAACTCGCCGTCGACGAGGTTCCGCAGCCACTGCGTGACCGCGCCAGAAGTCGCCATGCCCGCCGCCAGCGTGTACGTGCCGGGGAACGCGCCGCAGGTGCCCCACAGCGCCGGATGCGGCCGCACCTCATCGAGGACCTGGACGAAGAACATCGTGGTGCCGTACATCAGCATCACGTCGCCCGGCTGCCGCACGCCGACGCTGGTGGCTTCCGCCCACGCGTCCACGGTTCCGGCGGTGACCGGAAGTCCTTCCGGCAGACCGGTTTCGGCCGCCGCCCGCGCGCTGACCTGCCCGACGATTTCAGTCGGCCAGGCCAGCTCCGGCAGCGTCCAACCCGGCGCCAGGCGCTGTGCCCAGTCCTCCGCCCAGCTGCGGGACTGCAGGTCGTAGAGCGGGTCGCACTGGCTGGCCGAGTGGTGGTCGAGCACGTAGCGGCCGGTGAGCCTGTGCACCAGGTACGAGCTGCACATCAGCAGCATCTCGGTGCGCTCGTAGATCTCCGGCTCGTGCTTGGCCAGCCAGCGGATCTTCGGCCCTACCGCCTGGCTGGACAGCGCCGAACCGCCCCGGCGCAGGATTTCGTCGGCGCCGAACTCCTCGGTCAGCTCGGCGATCTCCTCGGTCGCGCGGGTGTCGACGCCGTAGAGGATCGCCGGGCGCAGGGGTTTGCCGTCGCCGTCGGCGGGCAGCAGCACCGGACCGATGCCGCTGACGCCGAGCCCGGCGATCTCCCGTCCCCCGGCGGCCGGGACTAGTTCCCGCGCCAGCGCCAGGAAGTCCTCCCACCACACCGATTCGGGGTCGTGCTCGACCCACCCCGGGTGCGGGTAAGACGTCTCGTGCTGCCGACTCGCCCGGGCCAGGATCCGTCCGTCGGTGCTGACCAGCACGCCCTTCGAACTAGCCGTCCCGATGTCGATCCCGAGCAGAACCTTCTCGGCCACCACGCCTCCTCAACTCGCACCGTCGGTCCCCCCGCCTGAGCACCGCGCCCCAGTCTCCCCGACGCGGTGTTCCGCGATTTCAATGGAAATCAGACGTCTGATTTCCATTGAAATCGCGGTCAGTTGTCCACAACCATCGGCGTGTCAGATCCCGACACGCGGATGGCGCGCGATTTCCGTTGAAATCGCACCGGGATCGCGGTCAGCCGCGGGTCCACTCGTCGAGGCGGACGTCGAGCTGGGACGTCACCGCGCGCAGGGTCTGGCGGTGGTCGCCGGGGACGGCGTGGATGTGGTTGGCGCCGAACTTCGACAGGAAAAGCTCGCCCGGCGCGTCCAGGCGGGCGAAGGCATGCGGCCACTCCGGCGTCGACTGGTCCACCAGCACCTTGTTGGTCGCATCGTCGTATCTCTCGAACTCGCCGAGCATCAGCTGCAACCGGTACTCGCCGTCCTCGCGGGTCAACCGGCCCAGCGTCATCTCGCCCGGCGCCGCGATGTGCTGGACGGACGCCCCGCCAGCCGGGAAGAAGAACACCTCCGGGTAGAAGTTAACCTTGGCCAGGTTCTCCGCCGGATCATCGCTGCGCGCGGCGTACCAGGTGGCGTGCTGACCGGAGTTGCACAGGTCCCAGATGTCGCGGTCGGCGTGGTAGTGGCGGACGTCGGCGAACAGCACCGGCTTGCCGGAGATCGCCTTGAACAGCTGCATGGTCAGCGCGCCGTCCATGTCCGCCTCGGTGGCGCAGACGTGAGTTTCCTTCGGACCGTTCCAGTCGTAGGGGTCGTTGAGGAACGCCTCGGTGACGTCCATGGTCGCGAAGTTCTCGGTCAGCTCCGGCTGCGCCTTGATCCCGGAGAAGTCCAGGTTGCGCTCGGCGATGATGTCCCGGATCGCCAGGTAGGACCGCAGCTGCCGCTCCAGCAGCTCCGGGGTCAGCTTCTTGCCGTCGTAGTGCACCCCGGCCGCGTGCTGCTCGATCCACTCGCGGGCCTTGCGGGCTTCTCCGACGTCCGCCTTGTCCGCGCGCAGCACCAGCTCGTACTGGTCGATCTCCTCCACGTCGATGCCGAACTTGCGCATCCACTGGTCGGTGTTGGCCACCGCGGTGTTCATGCCCATCGGCCGCCCGCCGAACCGGCCGAAGGTCGAACCGTGCAGCGACTTCACCGCGGCCGACGCCGTGGCCTGCACACCGATCTTCTCGACCAGCTCGGCGTCGTCCGGCGCGCCCCACGCACGGGTGTGCTGGCGCCCGATCTGGTCCAGCGCGCCACCGGCGGCGAGCATGCCGACCAGTCCCGGCTCGGTCGGGTCGGTGCTGGCCACCAGCACCAGCGGACTGCGGGTGGCGTCCGCGGCGAGCATCGTGAAGTGCGGGAAGGACCAGACCGCGTAGTAGAAGACCGTCGCGTCCACGTCGGCGGCGGCCACCTTGCGCGCCACCGAGGTGGCCAGCGCGTTGGTGGCCACCAAGTCGTCGCCGACCACCACTTCGTGCCCGGCATCGCGCAGCGCCCGAACCAGACCGTCCTGCTTGGACCGGATGAAGCCGGCGTTGCGGGCGTGGACGTGATCACGACCGTCGGAAATGCTGACGACACCGATGCGGGCCACAGTTCCTCCAAATAGCGACAGGCGGCGTTGACTGCGCAGGAGCGGCGGCGAGGAGGCGCCGCCAGCACCACCCGGCGGGCTCCCCGCGGGGTCGCCCGACCGGAACAACTCGTGTCCGAAAGCCGATATCACCGGCGAGCAATCGTTTTCTCGAACGCTATTCTGGCAGTCCACGGGCTGTCAAGGCAGGCAACCCGCCATCACTCCGGAATAGGTCACGAGGAGGAACCGTGGCGACGATCAGTGACGTGGCAACCCGCGCCGGGGTGTCCACCGCAACGGTTTCCCGCGCGCTCAACGGCAAGAGCACCGTCGACCCCGCGCTGGCCGCCAGGGTGCTCGCAGCGGCTGCCGAACTCGGCTACCGGCCCAACGGCCCGGCCCGCAACCTGCGCAAGCAGGAGACCGCGGTGCTGGCGTTGATCATCGCGGACGTGGAGAACCCGTTCTTCACCGCGATCGCGCGCGGCGTCGAGGACGTGGCGCACGCGGCGGGCTACTCGGTGGTGCTGTGCAACTCCGACGACGAGCCGGAGAAGGAGCGCGAGTACATCGACGTCGCGCTCCAGGAGCGGGTCGCCGGGGTGCTGCTGTCCCCCACCGGCCACAGCGAGAGCGCCGAGCTGCTCAACCGGCACACCACGCCGGTCGTGGCGGTGGACCGACCGCTGCCCAACTCGCCGAGCGACGCCGTGCTCGTGGACAGCCGGCTCGCCGCCGCCGAAGCGGTCCAGCACCTCGCCGACCAGGGGTACCGCCGGATCGGCTGTCTCACCGGTCCGAGCGGAGTGCTCACCGCCGACGACCGGCTCGCGGGCTACCGCGACGGCCTCCGCACCGCAGAGCTGCCGGAGAGCGACGAGCTGGTGCGGCGGTCGGAGTTCAAGGCGGCCGGCGCCAAGCTGGCCGCGCATTCGCTGCTGACCCAGTCGGACCGCCCGGACGCGGTGCTGGTGGCCAACAACATGATGGCGGTCGGCGTGCTGGAGACCTGCGTCGAGCTCGGCATGCGTCCCGGTCGGGACATCGGCGTGGTGGCCTTCGACGACGCACCGTGGGCAACCCTGCTCGACCCGCCCCTGACGGTCGTCGCCCAGCCCGCCTACGACGTCGGCGCGGTGGCAGCACAGCTCCTCCTCGGCCGGATCGGCGGTGAACGCGGCAAGGCGACCACGACGACCCTCTCCGCCCACCTCGTCGCCCGCGCCAGCAGCACCCGAACCCCGCAGAGCTGAAGCGAACGGGCCGTTCGCCTCTTCTTTCGAGGTGAACGGCCCGTTTGCGCTGTGCCGACCAGGTGGTCAGCGGTTGGACTGGTGTTCGTCGATGGCGTCCTGGACCGCTTGTTCAATGTCGGACGGTCGGGTTCCGTCGTTCTGGCCCGTGGTGTGCGGAGCCGTCGTCTCCGGAGTCGACGGACGGGTCGGAGTTGCCGACGTGGTCGGCGACGCCGGGGTCGACGGGGGTTCAGTCGGGGACTCCGGTGGAGGATCCGACGGGGCCGGGGCGCTCGGCGGCTGGGTCGACACCGGCGGGAGGCTGGGCAGCGCTCGGCCCGATGCGTTTCCGCCGTACCAATAGGCCGTCGAGCCGTAGTCGGCCGGTTCGTCGTTGACCGGGCCGTGTTCGATGCCCGCCACGATGCCAGTGCGGAACGGCACCGCGTCGTTCACGAACAGGCGGTAGGCACCCGTGCAGTCGTACTGGCAGCCGTCGCCGTTGATCTCGTGCGACGGGTTGCCCGCCAACGGCATCGAGTAGGTGGTGCCGAACCGGAAGTACCAGCCGGACTCGTAGAAGTCCTCGGTTCCGGTGCCGTGCCAGGCCGGTTCGCGGTTGCCGTCGACGAAGAACCGCTCGTCGCCCTCCAGGTAGTTGCGCTGGTTGACCTCGTGCGTGTTGGCGTGCTCGTCGGAGAGCGGTTGGTTGGAATGGGTTCTGACACCCGGCGGGATCAACCCGCGCATGCTGTGCGTGACGCCGTAGAAGGTGCCCGATCCGCTGGCGGTCAAGAAGTTCCAGTCCTCGCCCGGCACCGTGTGGGCGCGGTGGTGGGTGGCGTGGAAGTAGCCCGCGCCGGGAGCCGGCTGGGTCGGCGCGCTGGTCACCTCGGCGGTCGCGCCGGTCACCGGCACTCCGCCGGTGTTGACCAGCTCCACCTTGGCGTTGTTGCCGAACGGCATCGGCCACCAGGACGTGTACCAGCCGTCCAGCCCCGGGTCGACCGAGCTCATCATGTTGCGCACGTCGTACTCGCCGAGCCCGGTGCCGAAGAACTCACCGATCGGCGCGTCAACCGTGGTCTGGCCGTCGAAGGTGATGCGCAGGTGGGTCTTGTCCAGGACCTCGTCGGAGGCGGCGACGTCCTCCGGCCTCGTCGGGTAGCGCCCGATCAGCTTCTCGCGGGCGAAGACCGGGTTGTCGATGCGATAGCCGTGCGCGGCTTCCTCACCGGGGTGGCCGGGGCCGAGGTCGAGGACGTCGGTGCGAATCCAGTCGCCGCCAACCTTGCTCTGCACGTCGTAGCGGAACTCGTTGAAGTCCAGCGACGAGGAGATGAACTTGTTCTCGACGTCCACTGTGGACTTGCCCGAGGTCACCGTCGGCGGCACGTCGATGATCTGCACGCCCCACAAGCCAGGTGCGGCCGCACCGCTGTGCCACTCGCCGACCTTCTGCCCGTCGAGGCTCAAGCTGCCGACCTGATTGGCGATCTGCGGGTCGTACCGGCGGATCACCCGGATGCCGTCGTTGTTCGGGGCCACTCGCATCGTGAACCGGCTGCGGCCGGCCGCGCCGAACGCGCGCCCGTCGTCGACCACCTGCGGCGCGGCCACCACTTGCGGCACCTTCAGCCGCAGCTGGTTGATCTGGCCCGCGCCGGACAGGTCGGCAACAGTGGTGGAAGCGCCGGGCGGCAGGTCGAAGTCGCGGCGCACCGGGGTGCCGCTGGGGTTGCCCTTCGGGTCGGCCACGCCGAACGCGCGCAGCTTCTCGATGACGTCGGTAGCCTTGTCGTTCGGCTTGAAGGTCTGCACCCCGTCCGCGTCGGGGAAGACGCGGTACGAGAGGTGGTAGAAGTACGGGTTGTGCTCGACGGTGACCCGCATCGACTTGCGGTACGGCATCGGCACCTTGATCACCACGCCGCCCGCGGTGTCGTTGGCGTCGCCGACCAGCGGCCACACGAACGGCGCGCCCAGCTTGCCGCGGACCACGTCGATGAACGGGGCGTCCAGCACCATCTTGCCGTCGAGCTCGATCATGATGTTGCCGGTCGCGGTGACGTCGCCGAGGGGTTCGCGGGTGCTCCAGATCGAGGTGATCTCACCGGGACCGTCGTGCTCGCCGATCACGCAGCCGCGGTCGGAGATGCGCAGGCAGGAGTAGGTGCCCTGGAACCCGTCGTTGTTCCCACCGGTGCGGTCGTAGCTGGAGACCTCCAGGGACTGCTCGGCGCCGCGGGACTGCGACATCGCGTCGAGGTTGCGGTAGGTGTCCCAGCCGACCGGCCCCTTGGTCGCCGCTGCGGGCTGCCCCTGCGATTGACCGGAGCTGAACCCGACGCCGGCGTTGGCGACCACGGCAGCCGCCGCGAGCGCCACGACTCCCAGGTAGGCTCCGACTCCGCGGACACGGGATCTCCCGCTCGACCGCGGCGTTGCTGAGCGGACTCTCATCGTGCTCGGCCTCCCCACGCATCACTGTCCTCAGTGGACTGCGGTGCAGCTGTTCCGATGATGGTGCGCGACTACTGGTCGAGTTTCCTTCGGCTCCACAGCGGAAGATCACTCGCGCATTCCGCGAAAGCGTAGGGAAGAGATCTCCGGGAAGGAAGCCAAATTACTGCGGTGTCGAGGAATCAAGAACGCTAATTCACCCGATCTGATGGTCACCGGGCGCGATCTCGCCGACAACCTCCATCCAGGTGTATTGCCCGATTCCAGCAAAAAGCCGCGCCGCCAATAAAATTGGTTCGGCGCGGCAAGCATCCACATCGGACGGCATGAGCCGCAGTTCACCCCGACTTCGGGTGCGTGGGCGCGAATCCGGTCGCCGCACCGGAGCGCGGCGACCGGATCGGCGGATCAGCTCTGGTTCAGCCGGGCGTAGACCTCGGCGGCGTTGTCCTTGGTGACCAGTTCGGTCGGCAGGGTCTGCGTCTTCGGCACCCGCTGGCAGTCGATCAGGAGCTTCTTGGCCGCCTCGACGGCTTCAGCGCCACCGGTCGGGTACAGGTTGGTGGCTTGCAGACGGCCTTCCTCGACCGCCTTGATGCCGCCGGAGGGGATCGGCAGCCCGTCGATGCCGACGAACTTCAGGTCCTTGCGCCCGGCGGCCTGCGCGGCCAGGTAAGCTCCTTCGGCCATCGGGTCGTTCTGCGAGTACACCGCCTGGATGTCCGGGTGCGCCTTGAGCAGCGCGTCCATCTTCTCCTGGCCGACCGAGCGCTCCCACTCGCCGTCCGCGGTGTCCACGATCTCGATCTTCGAGCCCGCGATGCCCTCCTTGAAGCCCTGTTCGCGCTCCGCGGCCGGGGTCGAGCCGGACAGGCCCTTGATCTGCACGATCTTGCCGCCCTGCGGCAGCAGCACGTTCTTGAAGTACTCACCGGCCTGGCGCCCGATCTGCACGTTGTCCGCGCCGATGTAGGTGGTGTAGGCGTCGCCGTCGACCTTGCGGTCCAGCACCACGACCGGAATTCCCTTGTTGTAGGCCTTCTTCACGATGTCGGTCAGCGGGGTGGCCTCGTTCGGCGAGATCATCAGCAGGTTGACCTGCTTGGTCATGAAGTTCTCGACGTCGCTGATCTGCTTGGCGTTGTCCTTGGCCGCGTCGGAGAACTGCACGTCGAACTGCGGCACCTTGCCGGCCTCGTTGCGGATGTCGTCGTCCATCCGGACCCGGTAGGGCTCGGCGAGGTTGGCCTGGCTCATCCCGATCGTGTACTTGCCGCCCGGTCCCTTGCAGTTCTTGGTGGGATCCTGCTGCTGCACCTGCCCGCTGTTCTCGCTGGTGGTGCCGCAACCGGCGGCAGCGGCGAGCGCGAATGCGGCGCAAACGACTGCGACCAACGACCTCGTTGTCTTGCGCATCGTGCTTCCTCCCGGATGTTGGTTCACGACGTGGGACGCAGTCGCTGCAGCGCGGCCGCCGCGACGATCACCAGACCTTTGATGAGCAGTTGCAGATCGGTGTTGACGCTGTTCAGGCTCAGGATGTTGTTCAGGATGCCGAGCAGCAGCGCACCGGCGATGGTGCCGATGACCGAGCCGCGGCCACCGGCGAGACTTGTGCCGCCGACGACCACCGCGGCGATCCCGTCCAGCTCGTAGGCGATGCCGTCGTTCGGGCTGCCCGCGTTGAGCTGCCCGGCGTGCACGATCCCGGCCAGCGCGGCGCAGAACCCGGAGATGGCGAACGCGATGATCTTGACCCGGTTCACCGGCACACCGGACAGCCGCGCGGCCTTCTCGTTGCCGCCGATGGCGTAGAGGTGCCGCGAGTACGCGCTGGTCCGCAGGAACAGGATCGCGGCCACCGCCACCACGGCGAAGATCAGCACCGGGATCGGCACCACACCGCCGAACGTGCGCTCGCCCAGCAGCGAGAACAGCGCCGGCGCCTGCCCCGGCCCATTGCCGTAGGAGATCTGCACGGTTTCGCCGCCGGACCACATGCGCGCCAGCCCACGCGCGATCTGCAACCCGGCCAGCGTGACGATGAACGCCTGCACCCCCAGCAGGGCGACCGCGGTCCCCTGCAGCATGCCGAAGACGATGCCCGCGATCAGCACCAACGCGACGGCCGCCCACACCCCGAGGCCGTTCTCCACCATCAGCACGGCCGAACCGACCGCAGCCAGGCCGAGCACCGAACCCACCGACAGGTCGATGCCGCCGATCAGGATCACGAAGGTCAACCCGACCGCGATGATCCCGATCTCGGACACCGCGCGCACGATGTTGAACAGGTTGTCGCTGGTCAGGAAGAGGATCTGCCCCTCGTCGTTGCGGGGCGAGAAGATCACCGCGGCGAGGAACACCGCGACCAGCCCGAAGAAGCTCTGGAACCGGAACAGCGTCTCGACGGTGCTCGTCCGCTTCTGCGGCACGGCCGCCGAAGGCCGCTCCGCCGTCTGGTTATTCACCTCGCGCCTCCCCCGGTGCTCTGCGGCCCGGTGCCGACCACCGGCCCGGACCCATCACCCGACCGCTCGCCCATCGCGGCGGCCAGCAGTTCGGCCTCACCGGCCTTCGCGGTGTCGAACTCGGCGACGCTGCGGCCACCGCGCAGCACCACCACCCGGTGGCAGACGCCGACCAGCTCCGGCAGCTCCGAGGACGCCAGCAGCACCCCGATGCCGCGCTCGGCGATCTCGCCGAGCAGCTGGTAGATCTCCGCCTTCGCGCCGATGTCCACGCCGCGGGTGGGATCGTCCAGCAGGAGCAGCCGAGGTTCGGTCAGCAACATCCGGCCGAAGACGACCTTCTGCTGATTGCCACCTGACAGGGTGCCCACGGGGTCGAGGATCCGGCCGAGCTTGACCTTGAGCCGCTGCACGCTGCTCTCGGTGGTGGCCACCTCCTTGCGGCGGCGGACCAGCCCCAGCGGCCCCAGCTTGTCGAGCACCGATAGCACCGTGTTGGCCAGCACCGAGTGCTCCAGGACCAGCCCGGAAGTCCTGCGGTCCTCCGGCACGAAGGCGATGCCCTCGCGCAGCGCACGGCGCGGACCCCTCGGCCGCACCTGGCGCCCGTCGAGGGTCACCTCCCCCTCCCACGTGCCGGAGGACCCCGCCCCGAACAGCGTTTCCAGCAGTTC
The DNA here is from genome assembly GCF_053593195.1 of Saccharopolyspora sp. NPDC002376. Classification (NCBI taxonomy): domain Bacteria; kingdom Bacillati; phylum Actinomycetota; class Actinomycetes; order Pseudonocardiales; family Pseudonocardiaceae; genus Saccharopolyspora; species Saccharopolyspora sp. NPDC002376. The sequence goes on along the minus strand of NZ_JBSFBZ010000003.1, from coordinate 160,676 downwards.
GGTGCGTCCTGCGCCGAGCAACCCGCAGAGCCCGACGATCTCCCCGCGTCGCACGGTCAGATCGATGCCCGCGGGTTCCCGGCGGCCCACCTTCGGCCGGCGCGGGCGCACCGCGAAGCCCGACACCGCCAGCAGCTCCTCGCCCACTTCGTGCTGCTCGGTCTGGAACCTGGTCTTCACCGAGCGGCCCACCATCGCCTCGGCGGCCTGCTCGGCGGTCAGCTCCCGGGCGTCGAACTCGGCGACCTTGTGGCCGTTGCGCAGCACGGTGGCCCGGTCGGCCACCCGGCCGATCTCGTCCATCCGGTGCGAGATGTAAACGATGCCGGTGCCGCCGCGGCGCAGCTCGGCGATCACCGCGAACAGCCGCTCCACCTCGGTGCTGGACAGCGCCGAGGTCGGCTCGTCCATGATCAGCACCTTCGCGTCCAGCAGCAGCGCGCGGGCGATGGTGACCAGTTGCTGCTCGCCGACGCGCAGTTCACCGACCGGGCGCTGCGGGTCCAGCTCCATGCCGGTGCGGCGCAGCAGCTCCCGGGTTCGGTCGGCCATCTTCCGCCGATCGACCGCGCCGAAGCGGTTGCGCGGCTCGCGCCCGAGGTGGAGGTTCTCCGCGACGCTGAGCGCCGGGACCAGGTCGAGCTCCTGGTGGATCATCGCGACCCCGGCGTGCTGAGCGTCGGCCGGTTTGCCGAACTGCACCTGCCGGCCCTCGATCGAAATCGATCCAGCGTGATCGGTGACGTCGCCGGACAGCACCTTCATCAGCGTGCTCTTGCCGGCGCCGTTCTCCCCCAGCAGCGCGTGCACCTCACCGGCGAGGACCGACAGGTCCACGTCGTCGCACGCCAGCACACCCCCGTAGCGCTTGCTGATGCCGGCCATTTCGACCAGCGGTGGCGCCGTGCTCATAGGCCCCCCGTCACGCCGTTCGCGGAACGTGAGAAAACGATTGCTCGGACGCTAAAATGCTCACGCTACCTGTGTCAAGGTTCACACACCCGGCCAAGCGATGGCGCGCCCAATCAACGGCACGAACATCGCATTCCGGTCATCGCAGCGCCAGAATCGCCGGAACCCAACGTGGGGTTATCCGCAAGTTCTGGAAGAGGGCTCTACGTCCGGCGTACTGGACCGTTAACGTTGTGACTCGTGACCGCGATCCGCGAGAGCCAGAGCTCCTCCCCCGGCAACGGCGTCCCTCCCTGGTCTGTGCGCTCTGCCTTCCGTTCGGCCGGAGTGCCGCTTTGGGTTGCCGTGCTACTGGCGGCAGTGCCCACCGCGATCGGCACCGTGCTGGACATCCTGATCTGGAGCCAACCCGGCATCCTGTTCAAGGCGTGCTTCTTCGTCGGGAGCGTGCTGGGTGTGCTGCTGGTCAAGCGGCGCAACGTCTTCGGTCCGATGGTGCAGCCGCCGCTGATCCTGGTCATCGTCATGCCACTGCTGGTGCTGATCACCGGGTCCGGCTCGGCCGCCGGATCGGGCTTCACCGGCAAGGCGCTCTCGATCGCACGCCCGTTGATCAGCAGCTTCCCGATCATGGCCGGGGCCACGATCGTCGCCCTGGGTATCGGACTCGTTCGCATGTTCGTTACGGAAAAGCCCGGCAAACGCCTCGAGGACACCGATCCCGACGCGGCCACCAAGAAGCGGCGCCCGACCAGCCCGCCCCGCAAGCCCGCTGGCGAAGAGCGCAAGCGTCGCCCCGAGGAGCGCAAGACCCGAGGTGAGGACGGACGTCCGAAACGCGGTGAGCGGCCTGAGCGTGCGGAGCGGCCCGAGCGTGGGGAGCGGCCCGAGCCTGCGGAGCGGCCCGAGCGCGCGAAGCGCGGCGAGCGCGGACGGGCGCAAGCGCCGGGACGGCCCCGCAGGGAGGAGCAGCCGCGAGGCGAAGCCGCGCCCGGGCGGCCACGCGGGGCGGAAGGCCGGCCGGCGGAGCGCGCGGAGCGGGCCGTGCCGCCGCGGCGGGGCACAGCCCCGCGGCAGGCGCCGGGACGGCCGCGGCCGGCGGAGCCGCCACAGGGCGAGCCGCCGAGGCGAGCCCGGAGTCCGCGACGGGACGAGCGGCACGGGTAGGAACTTCTGCAGACCTGAAAAAGGCACCCGGCGGATCTGCCAGGTGCCTTTTTCACGTCAGGCTCGTAACCGGATCTGGGGTCAGCGGACGCCCCGGGGCTTGTCCGGGTTGCTGTCCAGGTCCTTGCGGAGTTCCCGCGGCAGGGCGAAGGTGACCTTCTCGTTGGCCGTGGTGACCTCGTCGACCTGGTTCCAGCCGCGCTCCGCGAGGTGGTCCAGGACCTGCATGACCAGCACGTCCGGCACCGAGGCACCGCTGGTCACGCCGACCGTGGTGACGCCCTCCAGCCAGGCCTCGTCGATCTGCGACGCGAAGTCCACCAGGTGCGAGTCCGACGCACCGGCCTGCAGGGCGACCTCGACCAGGCGCTTGGAGTTCGACGAGTTCTGCGAGCCGACCACGATCACCAGGTCGCACTCCGGCGCCATCACCTTCACCGCGTGCTGGCGGTTGGAGGTGGCGTAGCAGATGTCGTCGCTCGGCGGCGCCTGCAAGTCCGGGAACCGGTCCTTGAGCTGGTCCACCCGCTCCATCGTCTCGTCCACGCTGAGCGTGGTCTGCGACAGCCACACGACCTTGTTCGGGTCGCGGACCTGCACCTTGTCGACGTCCTCGGGCTTGTCGACCAGCTGCACGCGGTCCGGGTCCTCACCGGCGGTGCCCTCGACCTCCTCGTGGCCCTCGTGCCCGATCAGCAGGATGTCGTAGTCCTCGCGGGCGAATCGGTGGACCTCCTTGTGCACCTTGGTGACCAGCGGGCAGGTCGCGTCGATGGTGCGGAGGTTGCGCTTGGCGGCCTCCTCGTGCACAGCCGGGGACACGCCGTGCGCCGAGAACACCACGAGCGCGCCCTCGGGCACCTCGTCGGTCTCGTCCACGAAGATCACGCCGCGCTCGGACAGCGTGTCCACCACGTGCCGGTTGTGCACGATCTCCTTGCGCACGTAGATCGGTGCGCCGTAGGTCTCGAGCGCTTTCTCGACGGTGACCACCGCGCGGTCGACACCTGCGCAGTACCCACGCGGCTTGGCTAGCAGAATGCGCTTGGTCGGCCCGGCGTCCTGGTCAACGAGGTCAGTGGCCTCGGGCGAGGTCGTCATGCCCCCAAGGGTACGGACCAGGCCCGCAACACTCAGAACCTGTCTTCATGTCATCTTTCGTGACGGTGCAGGTAGCGGAACCTCAGCCGGTCGGCCTGACGCAGATCAGGTCCGCCGGGCCGCGGGGCTGATCACAGTAGTGCGGTGAGGTGATGGCTTCCCGGGGGCAAGTGCGGCAGGCTGGGCACATGTCATCGTTTCCGCTGCCGGTGCGAGTCGCCGCGGGGCTGGCCGCCACCGCCGTCGAACAGGCCCGTCACCTGCCGACCACGCTGCTCGGGCTGCCGGTCACCGTGGCCAGCCAGGCACTTCAGGCGTCGATGCGGGTCCAGCAGCAGATTACCGAGCTGGCGATCAAGGGCGACGAGGCGCTTGCCGTGCTGCGCACTCCGGAGGAGCAGCCCGCTTGGGCGATCTTCGACGAGGACGAACCGGAGGCTCCGGCGGAGGAACCCTCCCTGGTCGCCGAGTACGACGAGCTGACGCTGCCCCAGCTGCGCGGCAGGCTCCGCTCGTTCAGCGAAGCGGAACTGGCCGAGCTGCTCGCCCGCGAGCAGCAGCACGAGCAGCGTCCGGAGTTCCTCCGCATGCTGAAGAACCGCTTGGATCGCCTCCGCAACGAATGACCCCGGGCTCCCGACCGAACCCTCCGGCCGAGACCGTGGTCGGCCCTGCGGATCTACAGTTTCAATTGAAACTGTGGTCCGGCCCTCAGGGATTTTACAGTTTCAATTGAAACTGTGGTTCGGAACCCACGTAGACCTGACGAGATCTGAGGAGTGCAGCTGACTTCCCCGACGAGCCCCGAGGAGCCGTGGCCGGTACGAACCGTCGCACGCAAGATCGCCGAGTGGATCAACCGCCTCGGCTCGATCTGGGTCGAAGGACAGATCACCCAGATCTCGCTGCGCCCCGGCGCCGCCACCGCGTTCCTGCAGCTGCGCGACCCGTCCGCCGACGTGTCGCTGACGCTGACCTGCTCGGCCGCCATGCTCCGCAAGATGGATCCGCCGCTGACCGACGGCAGCCGGGTCGTGGTGCACGGCAAGCCGACGTTCTTCGTCGGGCGCGGCACGCTGAGCCTGCGGGTCGACGAGATCCGCGCGGTCGGCATCGGTGAGCTGCTGGCCCGCATCGAACGGCTGCGCCAGCTGCTCAAGGCCGAGGGCCTGTTCGACCCGGCCCGGAAGCGGCCGCTGCCGTTCCTGCCGAACCGGGTCGGACTGATCACCGGCCGCGCCTCCGCCGCCGAGCACGACGTGCTGACCAACGCGGAGCTTCGCTGGCCGGCCGTGCAGTTCGAGATCCGCAACGTCGCCGTGCAGGGCTCGAGCGCGGTGCCGCAGATCCTCGAGGCGCTGCAGGAGCTCGACAAGATGCCCGAGGTCGACGTGATCGTGTTGGCCCGCGGCGGCGGCAGCGTCGAGGACCTGCTGCCGTTCTCCGACGAGGCGTTGTGCCGCGCGGTGTCGGCCTGCCGCACGCCGGTGGTCAGCGCCATCGGGCACGAACCGGACTCGCCGCTGCTGGACCACGTCGCCGACGTGCGCTGCTCGACACCGACCGGCGCGGGCAAGCGCGTGGTGCCCGACGTGGCCGAGGAGACCCAGCGCATCCACCAGCTGCGCGACCGCGCCCGCCGTGCCCTGCACGGATGGGTGGACCGCGAGCGGCGGCTGCTCGACGCGCTGCGCAGCCGTCCGGTGCTGGCCGATCCGCTCGGGCCGCTGGCGCAGCGCGCTGAGCAGGTGGGCATGTTGCGCGACCGCGCCCGGCGGGCGATGACGACCGCGCTCAACACCGAGCAGCACGCGCTGACCGCCACCCGATCGCGCTTGACGACCCTGGGCCCTGCAGCCACGCTGGCTCGTGGATACGCGATCGTGCAGCGCATCGAGGACGGCGCGGACGGCGTGCTCCGATCGGTCGACGAAGCCCCGCCGGGAACTCGATTGCGGGTGCGGGTCGTTGACGGTGCGATCCAGGCCGTCGTGCCGGATCGAGCAGGCTGAACAGGACGGAGACCGTGCACCCCGAGTTGGACCCCTCGTTCCTCCCCCTGACCGTCGGTGTCGCGCGTTCCGCGGCGACCGGTTCGCGGCAGGCAGGTGAGGTGCAGCGCCGTGCCGAGGCGGCGGACACCGCTGCGGCCGGGTGCTGGGCCGCGCTGCTCGGCGGCTGCCAGTCCGCCGAGCGCCGGGACCTGCCGTCCCAGCTGCGCGCGCTGGTCGAGGCCACTTCCGGGTACGTGGGGGCCGGGTGGTGGGAGGTGTCGGCGCACCGACGTAGGGTCGCGGAGGCGCAGTTGCGCATCAACGACGCGGTGCGCGATGGCGACGGAGCCGAGTTCGCCGAGGCGTTCGTCGGCTACGACCAGGCGATCGCCACTGCGGTGGTGTCCGTGCAGAAGAACGTGGAGAGTCCGACCCCGTGACCGCGAACGAGCAGCAGGACGAGCACTTCGACCCGGTGGCCGATTACCCGGAGATCGCCGAGCTCGGCTACGAGCAAGCCCGCGACCAGCTGGCCGATGTGGTCAAGCAGCTGGAGGCCGGCGGCCTGTCCCTCGAGGACTCTCTAGCGCTCTGGGAGCGCGGCGAAGCCCTCGCGGCGGTGTGCGAGCGCCACCTCGCGGGCGCCCGCGAGCGCGTGGAACGCGCCCTCGCCGCCGTCGAACAGGAGTAACCCTCCCCCTGCCGGGAACCGCAATTTCAGTGGAAGTTTCGGGTCATCGGCGTGTCCGCATCCGACACGCCGACCCCAGTGGACAACCCAACGCGATTTCAATGAGCCTTTTTCATCCTGTCCGGCTGGTGACCGCGAAGCACGACCGACACCGCGCGTCGCGGGTCGCAGGCGCCGCAGGCGCATAGCCCACCCTCGCAACCGGCACCGCCGCGGGTTCTCAGACGTCGCCTGGCGAGGACAGCCCGTTTGCCGTGTATTGGTCATACATAAAAACGGGATCCCGCAGCCAGGCGGCGTCTGAGGTTCCGCCACCCGCACCGCCACGCACAACGAGCCTGGAAAAACCTCATTGAAATTGGACGTCTGATTTCCAATTGAATTTGCGGAACCCCGTGGCGGGGTCAGGGCTTGGTGGGAGCCTTCAGGGCTGCTTCGGCCAGGGTTCGGAACTCGGGTTCCGCGGCGTCTCCCGCGATCAGCAGGCGGACGCCGTTGTGGTCGGTCGCCCAGGCCTGTTCCTCGCCTACGCTCTGGTAGCGGACCCACTGCTGTCCGCCGACGTCGACCGTGCCCAGCGCCTGCGGCGGCTGGAGGGTGTCGGCGGTGACCAGCTCTTCCTCGGCAGCCGTCGACTGGGAGAAGCGCAGGTAGTGCCCGTCGCCGGTCAGCCAGCCGACGCGCACGACCTCGGCGTGCGAGCGCAGCGTCAGCACGTTCACCGAGTTGGACCGCCAGTTCGCCGGCAGCTCGGGGTCGACGAGCGGGAAGTTCACCCGCTCGGACGCCCGGTCCAGCTCGGCGGGCACGTTCACGGTCGGGACCTCGACCGAGGGGCCGCCGGGGTTGAACGAGCACTGGCCCAGCAGGCCCGCCATCCCGAAGGCGATCAGGACCAGCGGGAGGATCGCGAACACCATCGCCGAAACGGTCCGGGGCGGACGCGACGGCGCTGGTTGCTGGTTGCTGGGTTCGGCCACGACCACCATGCTCTCACCAGCGGCACTCCCGCCGGTCGGGCAGGCACGACCGGAGTGGGCTGGCCCACGCGATGCCTCCGGTCAGGCCGCCGATCTGCGAAGATCGGAGCCAGCGAGCCTGAGCGCGGGCCTGGTCCCGTTGTGCTCGGGCAGTAAAACCCGAAGATTGATCACGACCGGGAGGCGCGATGAGCTCCAGCACCGAACGACACCGGGAAGCACCGGACCGCAACCTCGCCATGGAACTCGTCCGCGTGACCGAAGCGGCCGCGATGGCCGCCGGTCGCTGGGTCGGCCGCGGCGACAAGAACTCCGGTGACGGCGCGGCGGTGGACGCGATGCGCAAGCTCATCGGCACCGTGTCCATGCGGGGCGTCGTGGTGATCGGCGAGGGCGAGAAGGACGAAGCCCCGATGCTGTTCAACGGCGAAGAGGTCGGCAACGGCCAGGGCCCGGAGTGCGACGTGGCCGTCGACCCGATCGACGGGACCACGCTGCTGAGCAAGGGCATGCCGAACGCGCTGGCGGTGCTCGCGGTCTCCGAGCGCGGCACCATGTTCGACCCGTCCGCGGTGTTCTACATGGAGAAGATGGCCGTCGGCCCGGAGGCCGCCGGGTCCATCGACATCAGCGCGCCGATCGCGGAGAACGTGCGCCGGGTCGCCAAGGCAAAGCACATCGACGTCTCGGACGTGACGGTGTGCATCCTGGACCGCCCGCGCCACGAGCAGATCGTCAAGGAGGTCCGCGAGGCGGGCGCGCGCATCCAGTTCATCTCCGACGGCGACGTGGCCGGTGCGATCGCGGCGGCGCGTCCGCGCAGCGGCGTGGACATGCTGCTGGGCATCGGCGGTACCCCGGAGGGCATCATCTCCGCCTGCGCGCTGAAGTGCCTCGACGGTGAGATCCAGACCCGCCTGTGGCCGCGCGACGACGTCGAGCGCGCGAAGCTGCGCGAGGCCGGGCACGACGTGAACCAGGTGCTGACCACTTCGGACCTGGTGCGCGGCGACAACATGTTCTTCTGCGCCACCGGCATCACCGACGGCGCGCTGCTCAAGGGCGTGCACTACCGCGCGAACCGGTGCACCACGCAGTCGATCGTGATGCGGTCCAAGTCCGGCACCGTGCGCGTCATCGAGGGCCAGCACCGGCTGACCAAGCTGCGCGAGTACGCCGACGTGGACTACGGCGACGATTCCGCTCGCCACGGCTTGCTGCCCTGATCGGCGCTTCCGGGAAACTGGGAAATATCCCCGGACACCGGCGGTAGCTCGGTTCTTGACGCGGTGACCTGCTGTTTCGCAGCGGGTCACCGCTTCTTCATTTCCGACCTCATCCCTTAGTGGGTACGTCGATGGAGCGAATCCCCTTACCGTCCGTACCCAGCCGGCCAGCGGAGCCGGGACCTCGGGAGGATTCGACGGAAATGCGGAAGCGTTCGGTTCTCATCGCCGCCCTCGCGGCCGTCGGCGCGTTAGGCGCACTGGGCATGCCCGCGACTGCCCAGCCCGACGACGTCAACCCGTACATCGTCGGCGGCCACGACGCCACCGAGGAGTACTCGTTCATGGTGTCCCTGCAGCAGCAGGATTCGCACATCTGCGGTGCCTCGCTGATCAAGCCCGACTGGGCGGTGACCGCGGCGCACTGCGTGCAAGGCGGCGGCGACTTCACCGTCCGGATCGGCAGCAACGACCACACCACCGGCGGCGAGGAAGCCTCGGTCACCAACGTCCAAACGCACCCTTCCGGCGACATCGCGGTGCTGCAGCTGGACCACGCGGTGCAGGCGACCCCGATCAACATCGCCTCTGCCGCCGGTGACGCGGGCACCGCCACGCGGATCATCGGCTGGGGCCAGACCTGCGCCGAGCCCGGCTGCGGCCCGGCCCCGCAGACCCTGCAGGAGCTCGACACCCAGATCGTCGACGACAACACCTGCCAGGACATCGACGGCCAGGGCGAGATCTGCACGGACAACCCGAACGGCGACTCCGGCGCCTGCTACGGCGACTCGGGCGGCCCGCAGATCAAGGGCACCCAGGGCAACTGGGAGCTGATCGGCGCGACGAGCCGTGCCGGCAACAACGACTCGACCTGCGCCACCGGTCCGTCGATCTACACCGACGTGACCGCCTACGCGGACTGGGTCAACCAGAACACCGGCGGCTGACCAGCCCCGCTGACGGCGAACGCGCAACCGGTCCCCCACACCGGTTGCGCGTTCGCTTTTACGCGGTCAGGACTTCCAACGCCATTCGTCCGCGGTCGAACCGGCGGTTCCCTAGGTCAGGTTCGAGGAATGGCCCGGGAACAGGTGGGCTTCCGGGTTGAGCTCGACGGCGATGTTGTTCACCGCCGTGGCTGCTTCGCCGAATCCCGTTGCGATCAGCTTGACCTTGCCCGGATACGCCGCGACATCACCCGCCGCGTACACCCGCGGCCGATTGGTCCGCATCGTCGTGTCGACCAGGATCGCGCGCTTCTCGAGCTCCAGTCCCCACTTCTCGATGGGGCCCAGGTCGGCGGTGAAGCCCAGCGCGGCGACCACGGTCTGCGCGGGCAGCACTCGGCGCTCCGCCCCGTCCACCTCGATCTCAACCTCGCGGACTCCGCTGTCGTCACCGCGGATCTCCACCACCTCGGCCGGGGTGATCAGCGGGACGCCCAGGTCCTCGACCTTGCTGACCAGGCCTGAATGCGCGCGGAACCGCGACCGGCGGTGCACCAGGGCGACGCTGCGCGCCACCGGCTGCAGCGCCAGGGCCCAGTCGAACGCGGAATCCCCGCCGCCGACCACCACCACATCACGTCCACTGTGGACGGACAGCTCGGGGATGAAGTGCACGACGCCACGGCCGACCCAGTCACCACCGGCGGGCAGCGGACGCGGGCTGAACTCGCCGATCCCGGCGGTGACCAGAACCGCACCCGCGCGCACCGCTTCATCGCCGACCCCGACCAGCAGCCCACCGTCCATGTCGGACAGTTCAACGGCATGCCTGCCGAGCAGGTAGCGCGGGGCGTACTGATCGGCCTGTTCCACCAGCGCGGCGACCAGATCCCGGCCGCGCACCTCCGGGAACCCGGCCACGTCGAAGATCATCTTCTCCGGGTACATCGCGGTCACCTGACCGCCGGGTTCGGGCAGCGCGTCCACCAGGGCCACCGACATCCCGCGAAAACCCGCGTAGTAGGCGGCGAACAGCCCCGTCGGACCCGCCCCGACGATCAGCAGATCGACCTCGTGCGACACCCCGGTCATGCCCACCACCTCGTCATCGATCGCGTGGACGAAACCAGGCTAGCCCGATCCGTCCACGATGTCCGCGCCAGCGGCGAGATCCTGGGCCACTCCGCCGAAAGCGCTGCGGCAGTCGGCGGTACCCGCCCCGCTGCCCCGCCCATACGTTCACCGGAAATGGGGACCTCGTCGGGGAGGAGTTTTCGTGAAGAAGAGGTCAATGCTGCTCGCGGGCATCGCCGCGCTCGCGCTGGGTGCGGGTGTCGCGCCAGCCGCGACGGCAGCCGACGACCCGGGCGCGCTGATCGTCGGGGGCCACGACGCCACTGAGCAGTACGACTGGATGGCCTCGCTGCAGCGGGCCGGCAAGCACAGCTGCGGCGCGTCGCTGATCGACGAGCAGTGGGTGGTCACCGCCGCGCACTGCGTCCAGGACGTCACCCCTGCCGACCTCGGCCTGCGCATCGGCAGCCCGAACCACACCACCGGCGGCACCGAGGCGGGCGTCTCCGAGATCGTGGTGCACCCGGACTACGAGACCAAGAACCCCAACGGGGACATCGCGCTGCTGAAGCTGGACCAGGCGGTGCCGGAGAAGCCGATCCAGATCGCCGACGCCTCCGGTGACGTGGGCACGCCCTCGCGCATCGTCGGCTGGGGCGTGACCTGCCCGGTGCGCGGTTGCGGCCAGCCACCGGAGCAGCTGCAGGAGCTGGACACCAAGGTCGTCTCCGACAGCCAGTGCACGCTCAGCGGGGTCGACGCCGACACCGAGATCTGCACCGGCAGCTCGAAGCTGCTGGCCAACGCCTGCTTCGGCGACTCCGGTGGCCCGCAGCTGGAGGGCCAGCCGGGCGACTGGAAGCTCACCGGCGTCACCAGCCGCCTGGGCAGCCTGGTCCCGGTCTGCGGCACAGCCCCGTCCATCTACACGGACGCGACGGCCTACAAGTCCTGGATCAGCGACACCATCGGCTGATCTGCTCGCGCACGTAGGGCGTCTCTCTCCGAGAGGCGCCCTTCGTGCTGTGCGAGATGCGGCACCTTCATCGTTCCAGCTGGGCTTTTCGGCTGGTCGCAGGCGATGAGTGGGGCGGCCCACGCTGCCCCGATGGTCATCGCAGCGGGACACTCCTGTCATGGGTGAACAGGAGTACCGGATCGAACACGACACGATGGGCGAGGTGCGGGTGCCCGCCGACGCCCTGTACCGCGCGCAGACGCAGCGGGCCGTGGAGAACTTCCCGATCTCCGGGCGCAGTCTGGAACGCGCCCAGATCCGCGCGCTCGGCCTGCTCAAGGCCGCCGCCGCCCGGGTCAACGCTCGACTGGGGGTGCTCGACGCCGACGTCGCCGAGGCGATCGCCGCCGCGGCCGATGAGGTCGCCGAAGGCGCGCACGACGCGCACTTCCCGATCGACGTGTTCCAGACCGGCTCCGGCACGTCGTCGAACATGAACGCCAACGAGGTCATCGCGACCCTGGCTTCGCGCCGGCTGGGCCGCGACGTGCACCCCAACGACCACGTCAACGCCTCGCAGTCGTCCAACGACACCTTCCCGACAACGATCCACGTCGCCGCCACCGAGGCCGTGCTGACCGACGTCATCCCGGCCCTGGAGCACCTGGCGGCCACCGTCGAGGCCCGCGCCGCCGAGTGGACCGAGGTGGTCAAGTCCGGCCGCACGCACCTGATGGACGCGGTGCCGATCACGCTGGCCCAGGAGGCCGGTGCGTGGGCGTCGCAGGTCCGCTACGGCGTCGAGCGGCTGCGCAGCGGCCTGCCGCGACTGGGCGAGCTGCCGATCGGCGGCACCGCCGTGGGCTCCGGTCTCAATGCGCCGGACGGCTTCGGCGAGGCGGTGTCCGCGGAGCTGGCGGAGGTCGCCGGCCTGCCGCTGACCGAGGCGCGCGACCACTTCGAGGCGCAGGCCGCGCAGGACTCGGTGGTGGAGACCTCCGGGCACCTGCGCACCGTCGCGGTCAGCCTGACCAAGATCGCCAACGACCTGCGGTGGCTGGGTTCCGGCCCGCGCACCGGCCTGGCCGAGCTGGCGCTGCCGGACCTGCAGCCCGGTTCGTCGATCATGCCGGGCAAGGTCAACCCGGTGATCCCGGAGGCGACCCTCCAGGTCGTCGCGCAGGTGATCGGCAACGACGCGGCGGTGGCCTTCGCCGGGTTGCAGGGCAACTTCCAGCTCAACGTGATGCTGCCGGTGATCGCCCGCAACGTGCTCGAGTCGGCGCGGCTGCTGGCCGCGGTGTCGCGCCTGCTGGCCGACAAGGTCTTCGCCGACGTGCAGGTCAACGTCGAGCAGGCCCGGGCCTACGCCGAGGGCTCGCCGGCGATCGTCACGCCGCTGAACCGCTACATCGGCTACGAGGAGGCCGCGGCGGTCGCCAAGCAGGCCCTCAAGGAGCGCAAGACGATCCGCGAGGTCGTCCTGGAACGCGGCCACGTCGACTCCGGCAAGCTCACCGTCGAGCAGCTCGACGAAGCGCTCGACGTCCTCCGCATGGCCACTGGCAAGTGAGCTGACGGGTCCGTGAGCACTTCGGGTCGCTGTGGCAGCCCGAAGTGCTCACGGCCCGCAGGGCAGGTCTTGGACGTCCTCGCGCTCCAGCTCCTCGGGCACTCCACGTCGCTGCCAGCACCTCTGGCGGCCAGCAGTTCGCCGGTGCTCGGGCCGAAGGTCAGCCGGTCGTCGTCGTGCGCGGTGTGCGCGACCGTCACCCGCGTCGAGGTCTCCTCGACCGCTTCCACCCCGGCACCCGGCCAGCACCCGTTACAGCGCCGCCCGCAGGTCGGCACACCCGACGAGGGCCCTGCCCGCTGCCACCTGTTTCCGGAAGCTGCGGCCCCGAAGAGCCTTCGATGAAGAGCTGTCCGGCAACGCCACCGCCGTTCCAGTCCGTGCCGCGGAACACATCGCTGCCCGTCGGTGTCATCGCGGTTGTCGGTGGATGCGCGCACCATGAACGCATGGTGCTGCTCGCGGACGTGGTGACGACCTCGTGCGAAGTCGCCGCTACTCGCTCCCGCAAGGCGAAGACCGCCTCGATCGCCGGACTCCTCGGCCGCCTCGACGCCGAGGAGGTCCGCCCGGCGACGGCTCTGCTGACCGGTGAGCTGCCCGGCGGGCGAGCCGGCGTGGGCTGGTCAACGCTGGCCGCGCTGGACGTCGACCCGGCGCCCGAGCCGACGCTGACCATCGGCGACGTCGACTCCGCGATCGACGAAGTGCGGCTGATCAAGGGTTCGGGCTCTGGACAGCGCCGCGCCGAGGCGTTGACCGGACTGCTCGGCAAGGCGACCACTGCCGAGCAGGAGTTCCTGGTGCGGCTGTTCGGCGGAGAGCTCCGGCAGGGCGCATTGGAAGGCGTGATGATCGAGGCCATCGCCGCGGCCGCGCGCGTGCCGGCCGAAGGAGTGCGGCGCGCGTTCATGCTCTCCGGCCGGTTGCCCGCGACCGCCGAGGCAGCTTTGCTCGGCGGCGAACCGGCGCTCGGCGAGTTCCGCCTGGAGGTGGGGCGCCCGGTACGGCCGATGCTGGCTTCGCCCGCCGAGTCCCTGGACGCCGCGCTCGCCGAGCTGGGCGAAGTGACCGTCGAGTACAAATTGGACGGTGCGCGCATCCAGGTGCACCGCAGCGGCGACGAGGTGCACGTCTACACCCGCACGCTGCGCGAGATCACCCGCAGCGTCCCGGAACTCGTCGATCTGGTGCGCGGCCTGAACTGCCGATCGGTGGTGCTCGACGGCGAAACCCTCGCCCTCGACGACGGCGGCCGACCACGACCGTTCCAGGAGACGATGAGCCGCTTCGGCGCGCAGAACTCGCGAGAACTCCTGCTGCACCCGTACTTCTTCGACTGCCTGCACCTCGACGGCACCGACCTGGTCGACCTACCGCTGCGCGACCGGCTCGACGCACTCGCGAAAGTCGCTCCGCAGCAACGGATTCCCGCCACTGCGACCGCTGAAAGCGCGGCCGCGCTCTTCGAGGAGGCGCTGGCCAACGGGCACGAAGGCGTCATGGTCAAGGACCTCGACTCCGGCTACGCCGCCGGACGGCGCGGCCGCGCGTGGCGGAAGGTGAAACCCGAGCACACGCTCGACCTGATCGTGCTCGCCGCCGAATGGGGCCACGGCCGACGCCGCGGCTACCTGTCCAACCTGCACCTCGGCGCCCGCGACCCGGACGGCGGACCGCCGATCATGGTCGGCAAGACCTTCAAGGGCCTGACCGACGAGCTGCTGGCCTGGCAGACCGAGGAGTTCCAGCGCCGGGAAACCCACCACGACGACTGGACCGTGCACATCGCGCCCGAACTCGTGGTGGAGATCGAGCTAGACGGCGTGCAGACCAGCCCTCGCTACCCCGGCGGTGTCGCGCTGCGCTTCGCCCGCGTGCTGCGCTACCGCCCGGACAAGGACGCGGCGTCGGCCGACAGCATCGAGGCGGTGCGCGCCCTGCTCCCCGGCGGGTGAGATCCTGGGGGCATGAGCAGTGACGACTTCGACGCGATCGGATCGATCAACATCGGCCCCCTCGACCCTCGAGAATTCCAGCAGGACGAGCGCGCCGTCGAACTGGACTACTACGTCGCGGTCCTGCTCCTGGAAGCGACGTCGGACGCCGCCGACCACCAGCCGCTGTACGAGGAATCCTTCGTGCTGCTGAAGGCCGAATCGGAAGAAGAAGCCGCGGAAAAGGCCACCGATCACGGCAAGCAACAGGAAACCAGCTACCAGAACGAGAACCACGAACAGATCACCTGGAAGCTGAAGCAGGTAGTCGAGGTAAAACCCGTCGAAGATGCGACCTTCGACGACGGCACGGAAATCTACAGCCGCTTCTTCCGCAATTACCAGGCCTACAGCTCCTTCGAACCCTTGACGGAAGAAGAAGCGTAAAAACTCAGAGACCGGGGTCCCACCATCCGGCGGGGAGTCCCGGCGTACTTCCACGCACCTCGGTGCGCAGCCGCCGGCGAAACTATCAGCGGCGATTTTGAATCACCTTCGGGTGTACGGATTTGATCTCGAACTGAAGTTCCCGATTCACTGCACCCGTGTTCGTCCACGCCTACGTCGACGAGTCCTACGACCTCACCATCGGCGTCTACATCCTCACCGCCAGCATCGTCGACCTGACCAATGCCGAAGAAATCCGCTGCACGCTCCGAGAGCTGCACGCGGGCCTTGGCAAGCTCCACTGGCACAGGTCCGACCCCGAACACCGCCGCAAGTTCGCCAAAGTTCTCAGCTCACTACCAGTGAGACACTTGGCTGTCATCGGCCAAGGACGGACAAAGGGCGCCGAGCGAGCTCGCCGAAAATGCCTCGAATGCCTGTTGCCTCTACTTGAATGCACAGGTGTCAACACAGTGACCTTCGAAGCAAGGCAGCGCGTCAACGACAGACACGACATCGACATGGTGGACGCGTGCCGCCGCAAGAAGTTGATCTCACGAATCCAAGTGAACTTCGCACTCGGCGACCATGAGATCTTGCTCTGGCTCGCCGACATCGCATGCGGATCTGTGCTCACGGCGCAGCGGGGCGAACTCGATTACCTGGAGCAGCTCGACAGCACGACACAACTGCAATTCATCGAGATCAAATGAAATCCACCCAAGAAACGCAGAGGCCGGGGTCCCACAATACAGCGGGCACACCCGGCGTACTTCCACGCCCCAACAGAGCGCAGCCAAGGTCAGTATAAACACGGCTCGCACTAGTTCATCAACCGCAGGACCATCAACCGATTCGGTGATCTTGGTTTGGACGGCCCCAGAAACGCAGAGGCCGGGATCCCGCCTCCGGCGGGGGTCCCGGCTTACTTCCACACCCCAGCAGAGCATGGCTGCGGTCAACTTAGCGCGGCTGGCGTTTGCGGGCGACTGGGGGCAGTTGAGGCCGTATGGTGGGCAGACGTGCACTTCTTGAACGGGCAGCAGCCCACCACTGACCTGACCTACGACGACGTTTTCCTGGCGCCGCGGCGCTCCGGGGTCGAGTCCCGCTTCGACGTGGACCTGGCCACCAGCGATGGCACCGGAGCCACCCTGCCGATCGTCGTCGCGAACATGACCGCCGTGGCCGGTCGCCGGATGGCCGAGACCGTTGCTCGGCGCGGCGGGCTCGTCGTGCTGCCGCAGGACGTTGATCCGTCCGTGGTCGCCGAGATCGTCTCCTGGGTCAAGGCCCGGCACCCGGTTTGGGACACCCCGCTGGTGGTGCACGCCGACGACGCCGTGGCCGACGCGCTCAACCTCCTGCCCAAGCGCGCGCACGGCGCCGTGGTCGTCGTGGACGACGACAACCGGCCGGTCGGCGTCGTCGACGAGGCCGCGTGCACGGGCGTCGACCGGTTCGCGCGCGTCGGCGAGGTCGCCGACGAGCACCCCGTCGTGCTGCCGCTGGAGACCAAGCCGCGCGAGGTGTTCGAGCAGCTGGACAAGCATGCCCGCAACGTCGCGATCGCGGTCGACGCCGACGGCCGCCTGGCCGGGATCATGACCCACCGCGGTGCGCTGCGCGCCGAGATCTACTCCCCCGCGCTCGACGGCGAGGGCCGACTGCGGGTCGCCGCGGCGGTCGGCGTCAACGGCGACGTCGCGGTCAAGGCCGCCGCACTGCTGGAGTCCGGGGTGGACGCGCTGGTCGTGGACACCGCGCACGGCCACCAGAAGAAGATGATCACCGCACTCAAGGCGGTCCGCTCGGTGTCGCCGCAGGTGCCGTTGGTGGCTGGGAACGTGGTGACCGCCGAAGGCGTGCGCGACCTCGTCGAAGCCGGTGCCGACGTGATCAAGGTCGGCGTCGGTCCGGGCGCGATGTGCACGACGCGGATGATGACCGGCGTCGGCCGGCCGCAGTTCTCCGCTGTCGCCGAGTGCGCGGCCGAGGCCCGCAAACTCGGCAAGCACGTTTGGGCCGACGGCGGTGTCCGGCACCCGCGCGACGTCGCGCTGGCGCTGGCCGCGGGCGCGGCGTCGGTGATGGTCGGCTCGTGGTTCGCCGGCACCTACGAATCCCCCGGTGACCTGCAGCGCGACGAGCACGGCCGGGCCTACAAGGAGTCCTTCGGCATGGCGTCCAAGCGCGCGGTGTCGGCCCGGACCCGCACCGACAGCGTCTACGACCAGGCCCGCAAGGCCCTGTTCGAAGAGGGCATCTCCAGCTCCCGGATGCGCCTGGACCCGCAGCGCCCCGGCGTCGAGGACCTCCTGGACCAGATCACCTCGGGCCTGCGCTCGTCCTGCACCTACGCAGGCGCCCGCACCCTCGAGGAGTTCTACGCCCAGGCCCTGGTCGGCATCCAGTCCGCAGCCGGCTTCGCCGAAGGCCGCCCGCTCCCGACCGGCTGGTGATGCGCGAAGGGCACCTCTGATCAGCTCAGAAGTGCCCTTCACCGGTTCGTCAGGGAGTGAAATCGCCCTCCAGGAGTTCGGTGACCAGAGCTGCGATCGGGGAGCGTTCCGAGCGCGTCAGGGTGACGTGCGCGAACAGGGGGTGCCCCTTGAGCTTCTCGATCACCGCGGCGACGCCGTCGTGGCGGCCAACTCGGAGGTTGTCGCGTTGGGCGACGTCGTGGGTCAGGACGACGCGGGAGTTCGCGCCGAGTCTGGAGAGGACGGTCAGGAGGACGTTTCGCTCCAGGGACTGGGCTTCGTCGACGATGACGAAGGCGTCGTGGAGCGAGCGGCCTCGGATGTGGGTGAGGGGCAGGACCTCGAGCATGCCTCGGTCCATGACCTCGTCCAGGACGTTTTCACCGGCCAGAGCACCGAGGGTGTCGAAGACCGCTTGGGCCCAGGGAGCCATCTTCTCGTTCTCGGTTCCTGGCAGGTAGCCGAGTTCTTGGCCGCCGACGGCGTAGACCGGGCGGAACACCACGACCTTTCGGTGCTGCTGGCGTTCCAGGACGGACTCCAGGCCCGCGCACAGCGCGAGCGCGGACTTGCCGGTTCCCGCTCGGCCGCCCAGCGAGACGATGCCGACCTCCGGGTCGAGCAGGAGATCCAGGGCGATCCGCTGTTCCGCGGAGCGGCCGTGGAGACCGAACGCTTCCCGGTCGCCGCGCACCAGCTTGACCTGCTTGTCCGCGGTCACCCGGCCCAGCGCGCTCTGCGATCCGGCCAGCAGCCGGACGCCGGTGTTCGGCGGCAGGTCCCGCGCTTCGTCGAGATCGGCGACGCCCTCCTTGAACAGCGCGTCCACCGAATCGCCCGGCACCTCGACGTCGGCCACGCCGGTCCAACCGGACGGGACCACGTCCTGTGCCCGGTACTCCTCGGCGTCCAACGCCACCGACGCGGCCTTGACCCGCAGTGGCATGTCCTTGGTGACCAGCGTGACCTGGTGCCCTTCGGCGGCCAGGTTCAGCGCGCAGGCCAGGATGCGGGCGTCGTTGGAGTCGGTGCGGAATCCGGGCGGCAACACCTGCGGGTCCGAGTGGTTGAGCTCGACGTGCAGGTGTCCACCTGATGTTCCGACCGGAACCGGATGGTCCAGCCGTCCGTGCCGTATCCGGAGTTCGTCGAGCCCGCGAAGGCTCTCCCGGGCGAACCACCCCAGTTCCGGGTGGTGGCGCTTGGCCTCGAGCTCGCTGATCACCACCACCGGGAGCACCACGTCGTGCTCGGCGAAGCGGGACATCGCCCACGGATCGGACAGCAGCACCGAGGTGTCCAGCACGTACGTGCGGACCTCGGTTCTACCGGGTGGCACGGTGCGCGCGGAATCGCCGCTGAGTGCTCGGGCTTCTTCCGCTTCTGGCTGGGAACGTCGTGCGGTCACGGCTACTCCCTCGCGGGCGTGGCGTGCACACCCGCTCGTCGGCGGGCCGGGCCTGGCCCCGTCGCGCGCCGGCCGGACCGCCTCGTCCGCCGTGACCGCAGGGCCGTGCACCGGCCCATCGCGACCAAGGTGGACGGGGTAACCGTCCGCTCCAGCCAACCGCCACGATCAGGGCCTCCCGGACGGGCCGCGTACGGACTTGCAGGAGAGAACGGCCCGTCAACAGCGCACGCTACCTGCGCGATCGCTTCTCGGCAGGCAGCCACACAGGTGATTCAGCGAATCGTCGTTTTCCCTTCATCTGCACGGGAAACCGGTGCTGGTCACGGCCCGTTCCAACGCCGCGGAGAAGCCGACCGCAGCAGGTCAGAGCGGCGCCCCACCTCGGCGGCGACCCAACACTGCCAGTGATCATCACTGATCCGTTCGCGTGAATTCCGGCCTCACACCTGCGTGACGAGTTCGGAGCGGACCGATTCAGGCACCAACGGCTCGTCAAGCAACCGCCGGTAACGATCGGTGCGCGATGTGTTCACGGGGCGCTCGTCCAACCACCGCCTCAGCAACCGGTAACCCTCGACGTAAGTCGCGGTGTAAGCCCGCCAGAGCGGATCGCGCATGAACCGCACCAGGTGCCGGGCGCGCTGCTCCGGCATCAGCAGCCACCGCTGCAGGTGCGCGACGACGTCGGTCTCATCCGCGCCGCTGTGCAGCATCAGCAACGCGTCCTGGCGGACCGGCAGCAGGTCGAGCAGCACCGCGTCGATCCGCTCCGCCAGCTCGCCGTCCAGCCGGATACCCAGGTCGGCGAAGATCTCGGCCGCCCAATGCCCCCAGCCCGGCCCGACCACGGCGTACAGCCCCAGGTCGGCGAGGCCTTCGGCGAGCACGCACTGCGGGGTGTTGATCAGGAAGATGGTGTGCTCGGCCTGCCCGTCCCGCAGCGCGAGTCCGGCCTCCTTGCGGCAGTGCTCGGTGTGGTGCCCGGGGTAGGCCTCGTGCGCGACGAGCTGCGGCAGGGTGGACGCGCGGTGCCCGATGTCGGCGTTGATCGCGACCTTCGAGCGGAATCCGCCGGCGTAGTGGCTGAACCCGACCCACGGCTTGTCCGACACGATCCGGTATTCGACGGTCTCGCCGACCGGCAGCTCGAACCGGGCGCGCACCTGATCCCGCAGCGCGCTCGAGACCGCTTCAACCGCCACCGCGAGCCGATCCCCCGGCACCAGGTCGCGACGGCGGACCGCGCGCAGCCGCTCGGCCAGCGAGCTTCGCCCGGGCAGCAGCGCGCCGAGCTCGCGGTGCGCGGTCCGATACTCGTCGGAATCCCCCATCGTTGGCGTCACCTGGAAGCACGCCTCGACCTCGGCGACGAACGGCAGTTCCGCCCCCGCCAGCTTGCGGCCGGAGCACTCCAGCGCGGTCAGCTGCGCGGTGAGGAAGCGGCGGCGCGGTTCGGCGAGATCAGCGGTGGCGACGTCGGCACGCAGGCGGTTCGCATCGGCGGCGAGCCGCGCCGGGTCCGGCGGCGATTCGGCGGCGACTTTGCGCCGCAAGGCCGGGTCACCGGTGTAGGAGTCTGCGAAGCCTCGAACCAGCCGGTCGAATCTGAGCCCGAGCAGGACGTATTCGGCCGCGAGCGATTCGGAGTCCACGTCCGGACACTACGCCTGCTCGAAGCGGGGTCGGATCGCCGCTCGAGTTCTCGATGAATTTGCCTGGGCAACGATAAGTCCGATGACGCCGCGCAAATAAATCACACAATGGTGGTAACGAGGTAGGTTTTGGCCGATTCGATGTATATGTTTCACGCCGAGTGTTCTCCCGTCGGCTAAGTATGGGGTGCGTAGCCGAGGGATCAAGGGGGCGCTCGCGTCATCCCATCCAACAAGGAGCAACGAAGTGCTGAAGAAAGCTGCGATTGTTGCCGGTGCCGCTGCCGGTCTGCTCGCCCTGGCTCCCGTCGCCAACGCCGACAGCGCGGACAACGACGGCATCAACATCCTGAACGACAACAACCTGAGCGTCCTGCCGATCCAGGCCTGCGGCAACAACGTCGCCGTGCTCGGTGCGGTCGTGCCGATCCTGTCCCCGCAGCTGAACCACTGCGTGAACGCTCCGATCGTCGACCACCCCAAGGGCTGATCGAGGCGAGCGGATCACCGGAGCTGCTGCGTGGAATCCGGTGGCAAAAAGGGCGTCGGGCCTTCACCCGACGCTTCTTTTTGCGCGCCCGTTAACCGGAGCGCCGAATGCCACCAATTCATCCGTCACCCGCTGATCCGCCGCGTCACACAATTGGGTTAAAAGTTTAGGTGTTCGGCCTGCCGCGATGAGTTTCCGGCGAGTCGACACCACACTCGGTAGCCGCCTTGGGTTTTAGTCGAACCCGATGGCGTGCGCTCCGAATCCCGCGGTATTCGAAGGAGAGTGAATAAATGCTGAAGAAGGCAGCTATTGTCGCCGGTGCTGCCGCCGGTCTGCTGGCCCTCGCCCCCGTCGCCAACGCCGACAGCGCGCACAACGACGGCATCAACATCCTGAACGACAACAACGCCAGCGTCCTGCCGATCCAGGCCTGCGGCAACAACGTCGCGGTCCTCGGCGCGGTCGTGCCGATCCTGTCCCCGCAGCTGAACCACTGCGTGAACGCCCCGATCATCGACCACCCCAAGCACTGAGCAGTAGTCCCAAGCAGGAAGGCCAGGTCGCTCGCGACCTGGCCTTCCTGCTTGTCCGACGTCAGCCGCCGAAGCGGCGGTGGCGGACCGCGTAGTCACGCAAGGCGCGGAGGAAGTCGACGCGACGGAAGGCAGGCCAGTAGGCCTCGGTGAACCAGAACTCGGAGTGCGCGGACTGCCACAGCATGAAGCCGGACAACCGCTGCTCACCCGAGGTGCGGATCAGCAGGTCGGGGTCGGGTTGGCCGGAGGTGTAGAGGTGCTCGGCGATGTGGTCGACCGTCAGCACCTCGGCCAGTTCCTCGATGGTGGTGCCCGCCTCGGCGTGCCACTGCAGCAGCTTGCGCACCGCGTCGGCGATCTCCCGGCGGCCGCCGTAGCCGACCGCCACGTTGACCTGCATGCCCGTGCGGCCCTTGGTGCGCAGCGCGGCGGCGGACAGGCGCGCCGCGGTCTCCGTCGGCAGCACGTCCAGCGCACCGACGATCCGCACCCGCCAGGGCGTGTCCGGATGGGTCAGCTCGTCGACGACTCCGGCGATGATCTCCATCAGCGCGTTGAGCTCGTCGGGGGTGCGGTTGAGGTTGTCGGTGGAGAGCAGCCACAGCGTGACCACCTCGACCTCGGCCTCTTCGCACCAGCCCAGCAGCTCGGCGATCTTGCGAGCCCCGGCTTGGTGGCCGCGCGCGGCGTCCAGCCCGGCTTCCCTCGCCCACCTGCGGTTTCCGTCCAGGATGACGCCGACGTGCCGGGGATGCTGCACACCGTCCAGCTTCCGGCGGAGTCGTCGCTCGTAGACGCCGTAGATGAGTTCTTTCAACCGAACCTTGAACGCCACGTCGGCTGAGCGTACGCGGATCCGGTCAGACCCGGTGCTCGGGTAGCCCGGAGCGCACGGGCGGATGCAGTGCGGATCACGCTCGGCGAAAACTTACGGTCCCGTAACCTCGAGGTGTGACTAGCGCCCTCTCCGCCCGCCGCCCGACCGCGTTCGTCAAACCGCGGATGCGCGGCTGGATCCACTTCTGGTCGCTGGTGGTGTCGATCGCCTCCGGCACCACGCTGATCACGCTCGCCGCCGCGACCGTGTCCGCGCGCGCGGCGGTGGGCACCTCGATCTACGTGGCGACCGTGCTCGGCCTGTTCGGCGTCAGCGCCCTCTACCACCGCAAGACGTGGAAGACCGTCGGCGCCCGCACCTGGATGCGACGGCTCGACCACTCGATGATCTTCCTGTTCATCGCCGGTACGTACACCCCGCTCGCGATGGTCGCGATGCAGCCGACCACGGGGGCCATGGTGCTGGCGATCGTCTGGGGTGGCGCGCTGGGCGGCGTGATCCTGAAGCTCGCCTGGCCGAACGCGCCGCGCTGGGTCGGCGTGCCGGTGTACATCGCGCTGGGCTGGGTCGCGGTGTTCGTGCTGCCCGACCTGCTGCACAACGCCGGGCTCGCGGCACTGGTGCTGCTGGTGGTCGGCGGTCTGCTCTACACCGCCGGTGCGATCTTCTACGCGTGCCGCTGGCCGGACCCGTGGCCCAAGACCTTCGGGTACCACGAGTTCTTCCACGCGGCGGTCTCGGCGGCTGCGATCTGCCACCACATCGCTATCTGGCTCGCCCTCTACGCCTGACCTGGTCGTGAGCGGCGATGGGTGGCTCTTGCGGCCGTCGCCGCTCACGACACGTGTCGACGCATGCAGACCCGTTTGGCCGGGTCCAGGCCCAGTTCCGCCTCGTGGGCGACGAGCGCGGCCAGTTCCGGGGTGGCGGCGTCGATCTCCTGGAAGCCGAGCCGCGCGTAGTACGGCGCATTCCACGGCACCGTCCGGAACGTGGTCAGCGTCAGCGCAGGTAGACCGCGCTCCCGGGCCCACGATTCGACGTGCTCCAGCAACTGGCGGCCGATCCCCTGGTGCGCGTGGTCGGCGTGCACGCTGACCTGCGCGATGTGGGCGTTGCCGTCGATCAGCTCGACCAGGATGTAGGCCACCGCCTCGGCGTCGACCTCGGCCACCCAGGCCCGCCCGGCTCGCTGGTACTCGGCCAGGGCGTCGACCGGCGGCGGTGGGTCGTCGGCGATGTCCGGCATGCCGATCTCCCGGAACGCCTCCCCCGCGGAGACCTCGATCTCCTGCAGTCGCCCCAGCTCGGCTTCCCCGACATTCCGGATCCTCACCGGCTCAGTGGATCAGACCCGCCTGCCCCAGGCCACCGGGTTTTAGAGTGGGAGATCTTCGGGTTCGGTGACCGGGCGGTCGCAGACGTAACCGCGGCACACGTAAGCCGCCGCGGCTCCGCCGACCAGCGGCCTGCCGGCCAGCAGCGGCACGCCGGTCGCCTCCGGCTCCCCCGCGACCACCACGGCTCCGCCTGGGGCGCGCCGCCGCGCTGCGGCGAGCAGCGCCGCCCGGTCGGCGTTGTCGGCTGCGCCGACGACCGCGACCTGCAGCGGCCCGTGGGCGCGCGCTTCCGCCGCGCTGAGCCAGTGGCCCGCGAAGCGGGGCGCTCGCTGCGCGAGCAGTCCGGCGCGCGACAGCGCCTGCTCCGTAGCGCTGCGGTAGCGCGCTGTGCGCTCCGCGCCGGCGAGCGCGGCAGCGGCGAGCAGGGCGGAGGTGAGCGCAGCGGCCCCGGAGGGGCTCGCGTTGTCGGTCGGGTCGGAGGGGCGGCGGACCAGCGCTTCCGCGTCGGCCGCGGTGTCGTGGAAGGTTCCCGGGTACTCGGTGTCGGCGAACTGGTCCAGCGCCGTGTCGAGCAGCTCGCAAGCCGCGTCCAGCCAGCGCGGGTCGGCCGTGGCCTGATGCAGCGAGAGCAGGCCGTCCGCGAAGCAGCCGTAGTCCTCGAGCACGCCCGCGGCGGTTCCGACCGCCCCGTTCCGCGAGGTCCGGCGCAGGCGGCCGTCCACCAGGTGCAGCGAGAGCAGCAGGTCAGCGGCAGCCGAAGCCGCTTCCAGCCAACTGGGTTCGTCGAGCGCTGCGGCGGCTTCCACCAGCGCTGTGATGGTCATGCCGTTCCACGCGGTGACGACCTTGTCGTCCTTACCCGGCTGCGGGCGGCGGTCGCGGGCTTCGCGGAGGCTGTCGCGGACCCGCCGCCAGCGGGCCGCATCGTCAGGGTCGCGCTTGAGCTGCAAGGTCGAGGTGCCGTGCTCGAAGGTGCCCGCCTCGGTCACCTCCAGCAGCTCCGCCGCCCAGTCGCCGTCCTCCGCTCCGAGCACCTCGCGCAGCTGATCCGGCGTCCAGACGTAGGTCAGGCCTTCGGCGCCCTCGGTGTCGGCGTCCAGCGATGCCGCGAAGCCGCCTTCCGGCGTGCGTAGATCGGTCAGCAGGAACTCGGCCGTCTCGCGGGTCACCCTCTCACCGAGCGGATCGCCGAGCCGCGCCAGGTGCGCGTACGCGCGGAGCAGCAGGGCGTTGTCGTAGAGCATCTTCTCGAAGTGCGGGACCACCCAGGCGTTGTCGACGGCGTAGCGCGCGAACCCGCCCGCGAGCTGGTCGTAGATGCCGCCGCGAGCCATCGCTTCGCTGGTGTCCTTGGCCAGCTCCAACGCGGAGTGCCCGCTGCCCGGTTCGCCGAGCCGTTCGTGGTGGCGCAGCAGGAACTCCAGCACCATCGACGGCGGGAACTTCGGCGCACCGCCGAATCCGCCGTGCGCGGCGTCGAACTCGGCGTGCAGCCGGGAGACCGCCCCGGCCAGCACCTCTTCGTCCAAGATGGACTCCGGGAGCGGCGCGCGCTGCGCGGACAGCTGCTCGACCACCCGGCTCGCGGCCTTGCGGACCTCGTCGCCGCGGCCGTTCCACGCCTGCGCCACGGCGTCCAGGAGCTGCTGGAACGACGGCATCCCGGACATCGGCGACGCCGGGTAGTAGGTGCCGCAGTGGAACGGCTCGCCGTCCGGGGTGAGGAAGCAGGTCATCGGCCAGCCGCCCTGTCCGGTCATGGCCTGGGTGGCTTCCATGTAGACCGCGTCGATGTCCGGCCGCTCCTCGCGGTCCACCTTGACGTTGACGAAGTGCTCGTTCATCAGCCGAGCCGTCTCGGCGTCCTCGAAGGACTCGTGCGCCATCACGTGGCACCAGTGGCAGGCGGCGTAGCCGACGGACAGCAGAACCGGCACGTCACGGCGTCGGGCTTCGGCGAACGCCTCCGGCGACCAGGGCCACCAGTCGACCGGGTTGTCGGCGTGCTGGAGCAGGTAGGGGCTGGTCGCGCCCGCGAGTCGATTCGCCATGCCCCCAGTCTGCCGCTTCTGCTCGACGGCATCACGCCGCGCGTCCCCTACCGCGATCACGCGTCGGCCGTCACCGAACAGTGGAGGTCATGCACCTGCGAGGACGGCAGATGCGTCATCACCGCATCTACTGGGGATAGCGAGCCACACCGCTCCGCACCTGAGCCGAAAGACGGGCCAGTCGCGATCCGGCCCCGCCCTCTGGGGAGATGTCAGGCGCCGGCCCGGATCGGGCCGACCTGGGTGCCGGCGTCGACGGCGATCCCGCCGACCGCCGTGCCGTTGCCCGGAACGGAACCGTCGTGCACCGGCAGCTGGAAGGTCACGCGGTCGCCGGGGGCGCCACCGTCGCTGTTGGGCACCTGGATGTCGAAGTGGACCGGGGCGCCGGGGCCGAAGGCGACGTCCTCGGGCTGCCCGTACGGCTGGACCTCCACGCCGAGGGGCGCCTCACCGCGGAAGAACACCAGGTCAGCGGGCGAACCGGCCAGCGTGCACGCCGAGGTTCCGTCGTTCGCGGTGAGCGTGACCTTGTAGTGGGTGTGGCCCGCGGTGCTGTCGGCCGGCGTGATGGTTCCGGTGAAGCCACCGTCCGCGCAAGCGCTCGGCGGCAGGTCCGACGGGTTGGCGACGGCCTGACTGGCGCCGAATCCGACCGCGCCCGCCGCGACGACCGCGAGCGAGGCACCGATGACACTCCGGCGGAAGAGCTTGCTCATGGTTGAAGTCCCCTTGTCAGTGCTGTCGTTCGTCCCCCTTGCACCCCGAAAGACGCCCCGGCACCACGACGGTTGCCGATGTTGCACGAACCGTTGGATTGCGCACTGCTGAGCAACCCGGTGCTCCCCCGCGCGTCCCGGGTCCTCCTTCCGATACCTGGACGTGCTTGAGTAGTACGAGGACTTCTCAGAAAATGTGTTAAGAGCGAGAGCGACCTCGGGAGCGGTTTTGACGTCGACGAAGACGATGCGGGGTGTGCGGGACGTCGGGTTGGACCGGCTGGTCACGCACCGGTTCGGGCTCCCCGAGGTCGAGCAGGACCGCGACGAAACGGCGGTCAAGGCCGTCGTTCGACCGCAGGAGTAGCGGTGGTGGGCAGGGCACGGCCACCGGACGCCGTGGTCGAGCAGCGGCGGCAGGACGTGCTGCGACGGGTCGTCGAGCACGGCGAGGTCCGCATCACCGATCTCGCCGGGCACTTCGAGGTCAGCCTGATGACGATGCACCGCGACCTCGACGCGCTCGTCGAGCGTCGGCTGGTGCGCAAACTGCGCGGTCGGGTGACCGCCTACCCGTCGCTGACCTTGGAGACCGCGACGCGCTTCCGGGTCAGCCTGCAGGTCGCCGAGAAGGAAGCGCTGGCCGCCGCGGCCGTCACCGAGGTCGAGCCGGGCATGACGCTGCTGATCGACGACTCCAGCACGGTGTTCCCGCTGGCCCGCCGGGTCGCCGAGGTCGAGTCGCTGCGGGTGTTCACCAACTCGTTGACCGTCGCGAAGATCCTCGCCGGAGCCGGGCACGAGGTTGGTCTGCTGGGCGGCCGCTACCGCGCCGAGTTCGACTCGTGCACCGGTCCGGAGGTGCTGGAAGCGCTGTCCGGGCTGCGCGCCGACGTGTCGTTCGTGTCGGCCACGACCGTCACCGAAGGCCACCTGTTCCACCCGGTCCGGGACTACGCCGAGATCAAGGAGCGCATCGTCGGGCGCGCGGAGCGCAACGTGCTGCTGGTCGACCACTCCAAGTTCGGCCGGACCTCCCCGTTCGCGCACGGCGACGTGGGTGCCTACGACCTGGTCATCACCGATGCCGCCACACCGGAGGCGGAACTGGACGCGCTGCGCGGTTTCGACACCGAGGTGCGCGTCGTGCCGATACCCGAGGCAGACAGGGGAAGCGATGCGCTCAGTTGACAGCCCGGCCCGCGCCGCCGAGGAGGGCGCGCGATGAGCCTGGTCGCCGGGGTCGACTCCTCCACCCAGTCCACCAAGGTCGTGGTGTGCGACAGCGAGACCGGTCAGGTGGTGCGGCAGGGCCGCGCCCCGCACCCGGACGGCACGGTTGCGGACCCGGCCGACTGGTGGGAGGCGCTCACCACAGCCACCGGCGGACTGCTCGACGACGTGGCCGGCATCGGTGTCGCGGCGCAGCAGCACGGTCTGGTGGCGCTGGACGAAGGCGGCGAGGTGGTCCGCCCGGCGCTGCTGTGGAACGACAACCGCTCCGCGCAGGCCGCGCTCGACCTGGCCGAGGAGCTCGGCGGCGTGCAGGCGTGCGCGGAGGCGATCGGCAGCGTGCCGGTGGCCAGCTTCACGGTCAGCAAGCTGCGGTGGATGGCCGAGCACGAGCCGCAGCTGGCCGACCGGGTCACCGACGTGCTGCTCCCCCACGACTGGCTGACCTGGCGCCTGACCGGCGAGTTGGTCACCGACCGCGGCGACGCCTCCGGTACCGGCTACTGGTCGCCCTGCGAGGGCCGCTACCGCCCGGACGTGCTGGCCACCGCCTTCGGCGGCCGCAACCCCCGCACGCCCCGCGTCCTCGGCCCGGCCGAACCAGCGGGTCACACCCCGGACGGCAAGCTCGTGTCGGCCGGGACCGGCGACAACATGGGCGCCGCGCTGGGCCTGGCGATCGGCCCCGGTGATGTCGTGGTGTCGCTGGGCACCAGCGGCACGGTGTTCGCCTCAGCCGACCACCCGAGCTCCGACCCCACCGGCACGATCGCCGGATTCGCCGACGCCACCGGACGATTCCTGCCACTGGTGTGCACTCTCAACGCTGCCCGGGTGCTCACCTCGACGGCAGCGCTGCTGGGTGTGGAGATGGCCGAGTTCGACCGGTTGGCGTGCGAAGCCGCGCCGGGAGCGGACGACCTCGTCCTGCTGCCGTACCTCGATGGCGAACGCACCCCGACCCTGCCGAACGCCAGCGGCACCCTCATGGGCCTGCGCCGCGACAACATGACCCCGCAGAACCTGGCCCGAGCAGCGGTCGAAGGAATGCTCGGCGGCCTCGCGGCAGGCGTCGAAGCCCTCCGCGCACAAGGCGTCGAGGTCCGCCGAGTGCTCCTCATCGGCGGCGCAGCCCAGTCGAAGGCAGTCCAGGCCGCAGCACCCCAGGTCTTCGGCGTCCCGGTAACGGTCCCCGCCCCGGCGGAAT
Organism: Saccharopolyspora sp. NPDC002376; assembly: GCF_053593195.1. NCBI lineage: Bacteria > Bacillati > Actinomycetota > Actinomycetes > Pseudonocardiales > Pseudonocardiaceae > Saccharopolyspora > Saccharopolyspora sp. NPDC002376. Next base: position 131,703 of record NZ_JBSFBZ010000003.1, on the reverse strand, counting down.
ACGTCGCCCTCGGCGCAGCCCGCCAAGCAGCCTGGGCCCTGACCGGCAACCAACCAACCTGGCCCCTGACGGGCTCAACAGAACTGGACGTCACCGATCCCTCGGCAGGCGAACGCATCCGCACCCACCACCAGGAAGCCTTCACCCAAGTCCACGGCGACTGATCCGTCGTGAGTGCGCAGCCGTCCCAGAGCACGCCTGCGCACTCACGACAGCGAAGCCCGGCCGCGGTGGTCGAGCGGATCGCCGAATCCTGGCCGCACGAACTGCTCCCGCAGCTGCGCATCGCTGCTTCCGACGGGTGAGACGAGAGCGGGGCCGCCCGGTTGTGCCGGACGGCCCCCCTTTCAGGCCCCGCTAGGGGGTTTCGTCTTTGCTCGGTTTCGCCTCGCTCTGCGGGGGTTCCGCTTCTGCTTCCGCTTTGGCGGACTCGGCTTCGCGGGCTGCTTCGGCTCGCTTGATCCTCGCCGGAGCCGCTGCCGCCGCCTTCTCCTCGTCGAAGACGACCGGGAGCTTGCGGAGGTGCTTGGTCATCGAGCGGATCAGGAAGACCACCGCGATCGCGAACAGGATCAGCAAGACCAGGGCAACCGGGGAGGACTTGCCGAAGTCCTCGCCCTGGCCACCCGGGTCGTTCGGCGGTGCCGGGGCCTGCGAGATCACGTAGGCCGCGGTTTCCAGGGCAGTCATGCGCACACCTTCTCCTGCACGCCGGAGAACAGGTCGTCCTCCGGCAACGTGGTGTCGACCAGGGAGCGGACCAGCTCGTAGTCCTCGGTCGGCCACAGCTCCTGCTGGATGTCCAGCGGCACCGCGAACCACCTGCTGGTCGGGTCGATCTGGGTCGCGTGGGCGCGCAGGGCGTCATCGCGCTGCTCGAAGTAGTCGGCGCACTCGACCCGCGTGGTGACCCGCTCGTCCGGGTCCGGGCGCGAGGAGTCCCACTTGGCCAGCCACTCGCCGTAGGGCGACTCCATGCCCCGCGACACCAGCGCCTCGTGGAACAGGTGCATGCGCTTGCGGGAGAAGCCGTGCGAGTAATACAGCTTCAGCGGCTGCCAGATCTCACCGGCGTCCTGGTACAGGTCGGGGTCACCCGCGGCGTCGAAGGCCGCCACCGAGATCTCGTGGCACCGGATGTGGTCCGGGTGCGGGTAGCCGCCGTTCTCGTCGTAGGTGATCACCACGTGCGGGCGGAACTCGCGGATGACCTTCACCAGCTCACGGGTGGACACCTCGAGCGGTGTGGTCGCGAAAACGCCCTCCGGCAGCGGCGGGGGCGGGTCGCCCTCCGGCAGGCCGGAGTCGACGAAGCCCAGCCAGCGGTGCTGCACGCCGAGGATCTCGGCCGCGGCGGCCATCTCCTGGCGGCGGACCTCGGTCAGGTTCTCGACCACCTCCGGCCGGTCCATGGCCGGGTTGAGGATGCTTCCCGCTTCACCCCCAGTGCAGGTGACCACCATCACCTCGTGACCGTCGGCCACGTAGCGCGCGGTGGTCGCCGCACCCTTGCTGGACTCGTCATCCGGGTGCGCGTGCACCGTCATCAGCCGCAGCTTGTCCGCCATCGCCCGGTGGTCCCCTCCATGCTCGTGCAGCGTCTCTCCTGAACACGGCCCCGCTCACAGGCCGCAGGACGCCCCAGGGATACTTAACGTGGATGTCGGGCTCCATTGTTCCCGGTGGGCCCGATGCACTGAGTGCCAGCCCCCACAAGCAGGGCTCGGCCAGACCGCAGGCGAAAGGCTTCCCGAGCCGGTGACGCACCCGCAGATCCCGCAGGACCGGTACGGGGCGCGCGCGAAAAAGCGACCGCGTCCCGCACTCCGCTGGCTCGTCTTCGCGGCCGTGTTCGTCGCCCTCCTCGGTGCAACCGTCCTCGGTTACAAGAATCTCGGCACCGCTCCCATCGAGGGCAAGCAGGTCTCCTTCGAGATCATCGACGACCACTCCATCCGCGTCGTGGTCGAGGTCCGACGCGACGATCCGCAGCGCCCCGCCGAATGCGTGGTGCGCTCCCGGGCCAAGTCCGGCGAGGAGATCGGCCGCAAGGAAGTCCTCATCCATCCAGCGGATGGCGTGACCAGGCAGGAGACTGTGGTGCGCACGTCCTCCCAACCGGCCACCGGGGAGGTGTACGGCTGCACCTACAACGTTCCTGAATATTTGTCCACCCATACGCGGCCAACTGGGTGAAGACAGGCGTTCCACGCCGGGCGCTGGGAAAATGCAGCCCCTCGGCGTGTTGGTTCGTGCTATTGTCGAGCGCAGCACGGCCCCGCGAGGGCCGTGTTTTTCCGTTACTTGGCCATCGAGCCCAGAAATAGCGCGGAAATGCAATTGGCCCGCGAGGAGTCGCGGGACGCAGTCGACGAGGAGTGGTGACCGTGAGCGAGACCCAGGTGACCTGGCTGACCCAGGATGCTTACGAACGGCTCAAGGGTGAGCTGGACGAGCTCGTGGCCAACCGCCCGGTGATCGCCGCGAAGATCAACGAAGCCCGCGAGGAGGGCGACCTCCGCGAGAACGGCGGGTACCACGCCGCCCGCGAGGAGCAGGGCCAGATCGAGGCCCGCATCCGCCAGCTGCAGGAACTGCTGCGCACCGCCAAGGTCGGCGACGTGCCCACCGAGTCCGGTGTGGCCCGCCCCGGTTCGGTGCTGACCGTCCGCTACGACGGCGAGGACGAGACCGAGAAGTTCCTGCTGGCCACCCGCGAGGAGGGCGCGCACGGAGAGCTGGAGGTCTACTCCCCGAACTCCCCGCTGGGCCAGGCCCTGCTGGACGCCAAGGAAGGCGAGACCCGCGAGTACGAGCTGCCCAACGGCGGTTCCATGAAGGTCACCCTGGTCAAGGCCGAGCCCTTCAGCGGCTGACTTTTCCGCCACCGGAGGGCGGTTGCGCTAAAGGACAAAAGAAAAGCGAGTTCTGCTGAGAACTCAATGAATCTTGCACCGCGGGCGCCTCACTTCGGGCGCCCGCGGTGCTTTATTCCCCTGATTCCGCGAGCCGTTCCAAGAGTGGGCGGACTCTTGGCGGAACCGGGGTGGAGAGAGCGATCGACGTTGATGTGCGGCGGACTCCGGTAACGCTGACGACTTCGTCGATCACGCGCTGCAGATCCGCGTTGGAGCGGGCCACCATTCGCACGAACAAGTCGCCCTGCCCGGTCGTCGCGTGCACCTCGCACACCTCGTCTATCGCGGCCAGCTGCTCGGCCACCAGCGCCCGGTGCCCCTGGGCGATCTCCAGGACCGCGAAGGCCGTCAGGCCGAAGCCCATCGCCGCCAGGTCCAGATCCGGCGGGAAGCCCAGCAGGATTCCCCGCTGCACCAACCGGTCCATCCGCGCCTGCACGGTGCCGCGCGCGACGCCCAGCCGGCGGGAGCACTCCAGCACGCCCAAGCGCGGCTCGTCGGCCAGCAACAGCAGCAGGCGCGCGTCCAGCGCGTCCAGACCCTCAACATTGGGAGCCACGTCACATCTCCTGCTCAGGTTGACCAATCCAACCAGTCGATCCGATCGAATACTGATCAGATTGCGCACCGAAATCAACCGCTGTTGCCCAGGATGCCCTGTCCCGCGCACGCTGTGCTCATCAGCGCTGGAGCGAAACACGGGAGGACATCGTGACCGGCACCGTCAACCACGGCAGCCAGACCGAGCAGCTCGACGACGTGACCTTCGACCAGATGCGCCGCCTCGTCGGTCTCGTCGAGCACGACGACGCGAAGGACCCGTTCCCGGTCAAGGCGCTCGACGCGGTGGTGTTCGTCGTCGGCAACGCCACCCAGAGCGCGCTGTTCTACCAGGTGGCGTTCGGGATGGAACTGGTCGCCTACTCCGGACCGGAGAACGGCAACCGCGACCACAAGGCGTTCGTGCTCAAGTCCGGCTCGGCGCGTTTCGTGCTCAAGGGCGCCGTCGACCCGGACAGCCCGCTGGCCGACCACCACCGGCGGCACGGCGACGGCGTCGTAGACCTGGCCATGGACGTGCTCGACGTGGACAAGTGCGTGGAGCACGCGCGGGCGCAGGGCGCGACCGTGCTGGAAGAACCGCACGACGTGTCCGACGAACACGGCACGGTCCGCACCGCCGCGATCGCCACCTACGGCGAAACCCGGCACACGCTGCTCGACCGCAGCCGCTACACCGGCCCCTACCTGCCCGGATACGTCGAGCAGCGGGGCAGCTACGTCAAGCCCGCGGAATCGCCGAAGCGGCTTTTCCAGGCCGTCGACCACTGCGTGGGCAACGTCGAGCTCGGCCAGATGGACACCTGGGTGGAGTTCTACAACCGGGTCATGGGCTTCGTGAACATGGCCGAGTTCGTCGGCGACGACATCGCCACCGACTACTCGGCGCTGATGAGCAAGGTGGTGGCCAACGGCAACCACCGGGTCAAGTTCCCGCTCAACGAACCGGCCGTGGGCAAGCGCAAGTCTCAGATCGACGAGTACCTGGAGTTCTACCGGGGCTCCGGCTGCCAGCACATCGCGCTGGCCACCGGCGACATCATCAAGACGGTCACCGCGATGCGGGCCGCCGGGGTTGAGTTCCTGAACACGCCGGACGCCTACTACGACGATCCGGAGCTGCGGGCGCGCATCGGTGAGGTGCGGGTGCCGATCGAGACGCTGAAGGAGCACGGCATCCTGGTCGACCGCGACGAGGACGGCTACCTCCTGCAGATCTTCACCAAGCCGATCGGCGACCGCCCGACGGTGTTCTACGAGATGATCGAACGCCACGGCTCCCTCGGCTTCGGCAAGGGCAACTTCAAGGCCCTCTTCGAAGCCATCGAGCGCGAGCAGGAGCTCCGCGGCAACCTCTGATCGCCACAGTTTCAATTGAAACTGCAATCCGCAGGCAGGGGTGACCACAGTTTCAATTGAAACTGTGGTCACCTCAGCGGTTGGCGAGGATGGTGTAGTCGGCGGCTTCGAGCTCGTGGATCACGTGTTCTCGGTGTTCCGGACCTCGGGTTTCCAGGGAGATCTCGACTTCCACTTCGCCGAGGGCCAGGGCACCGGAGATCCTCGAGTGCTCGATGTCCAGGACGTTCGCGGTCAGCTCTCCGAGCTTGGCCAGCAGACCTGCGAGGGAGCCGGGGCGATCCGGGATGCGGATGCGCAGCGACAGGTAGCGGCCCGCCGCGGTCATGCCGTGCTGGATGAGCTGGAGCAGCAGCAGCGGATCGATGTTCCCGCCGGACAGCACCGCCACCGTCGGACCGACGACCTGCTCGGGGTGCTCCAGCAGCGCTGCAACCGCCGCCGCGCCCGCCGGTTCGACCACCAGCTTCGCCCGCTCCAAGCACAGCAGCAGTGCCCTCGACAGCCCTTCCTCGCTGACCGCGAGGACCCCGTCGACCAGCTCCGATACGTGCGCGAACGGCACCGGGCCGGGTTCGGCGACCGCGATGCCGTCGGCCATCGTCTGGGTTTCGACCAACCGCACCGGCTTGCCCGCAGCCAGCGAAACCGGCCACGCCGCCGCCTGCTCCGCCTGCACCCCCAGCACCCTGACCTGCGGGTGCTCGGCCTTCACCGCAGCGGCGATACCGGAGACGAGCCCACCTCCCCCGGTCGGCACGACGATGGTGCGAACCTCCGGCAGCTGCGCCAGGATCTCCAGACCAACAGTCCCCTGACCAGCGACGATGTCCGGGTGGTCGTAGGGGTGGATGAACTCAGCGCCGGTGCGGCGGGCGTGTTCCCGCGCCGCAGCGAGGGTTTCTTCGAGCACCGCGCCGTGCAGCCGGACGTCGGCGCCGTAGGCCTTGGTAGCCGCCAGCTTCGGCAGCGGAGCGCGCTCCGGCATGAACACGGTCGCGTGAATCCCGAGCAGCGATGCGGCCAACGCGACGCCCTGCGCGTGGTTCCCGGCGCTGGCCGCGACCACCCCGGCCGCGCGCTGCGCCTCGTCCAGCGCCCGCAACCGCACGTAGGCGCCGCGGAGCTTGAACGAGCCCGTGCGCTGGAGGTTCTCGCACTTCAGGAAGACATCACCGCCGCAGTGCTCGCCGAGCACGCGGGAGTGCTCGAGCGGGGTTCGCCGCGCGATCCCGGCGAGTTCGACGTCAGCGGCCCGGATCCGGTCCAGGTCGACCAGCCGCATGCGCCAATCGTGCCACCGCGAATCGGCGGTCACTCGAGCAACACGTTCGGTACCCTCGAGGGGCGGTCGGTCAACGCACCGGGCGCAGCGTCGCGGAGGGGGCCGGGCGCGACCGTCGAGCACTTCCGGCTGCGGAGCACCGCGCCCCTGGACCACCACGCAGATCCACCGGACAGGAGGACGCATGTCGCAGCTGGCTCCGACGAACCGCGTCCTTCCGCTGGTCACCGGCGTGGCCACGGCGGCTGCGCTGTCCGGCGCGGCGGTCTTCGCGGTGCTGCAATCCGGGTGCGACGACCCCGGCGCCTACCGGGTGCGCGACGACGTGGTCGAGCTGATCGGCGGTTGCCTGCAACCCGACGACCTCCCGATCAGCCCCCGTCCCCCGGCCGACCTGGGCAGCGGCGAACCCGCGCTGGCGCGCTAGAAACGCCGCGGGCCGCCCACCCGGTCGGATGGACGGCCCGTGCGAGCGTCTGACGTACCTGCTTTGATCTCTTGCTTTGAAACGCCGGAGGCGTTTAGCCCACCCTCGGCGCTTGCGCCGCCGCGGGTTCTCAGCGTTCACCTGGCGAGGACAGCCCGTTCGCCGTGTATTGGACATACATAAGAACGGGATCCCGCAGCCAGGCGGACGCTGAGGTTCCGCCACCCGCACCGGAAAGCAAACCGAGTTCGAAGGCAGGCTCTGAAGATCAGCCCAGCGCCTGGAGGATGTCCTCGACCAGGTCGTCGGCCTCCTCGATGCCCACCGAGAGGCGGACCAGCTCGGCCGGGACCTGCAGCATCGAACCCGCGGTGCTCGCGTGCGTCATGCGGCCCGGGTGCTCGATCAGGGACTCGACGCCGCCCAGCGACTCGGCCAGCGTGAACAGCCGGGTGCGTGCGCAGACCTCCAGCGCGGCCTCCTCGCCGTCGGCGTGCAGGAACGAGACCATCCCGCCGAAGTGCCGCATCTGCTTGGCCGCGACCTCGTGGCCCGGGTGCTCCGCCAGGCCCGGGTACAGGACCTTCGCAACCTTGGGGTGACCGGCCAGCGCGGCGACGATCCGCTCCGCGTTGGCGCTGTGCCGCTCCATGCGGACCGCGAGGGTTTTGACGCCGCGCATCGTGAGGAACGCGTCGAACGGACCCGGCACCGCGCCCGCACCGTTCTGCAGGAACGCGATCTGCTCGGCGAGCTCGTCGTCGGAGGTGATCACGGCACCGCCGACCACGTCGGAGTGCCCGCCCAGGTACTTGGTCGTCGAGTGCACCACGACGTTCGCGCCGAGCTCCAGCGGCTGCTGCAGGAACGGCGAGGCGAAGGTGTTGTCCACGACCAGCTTCGTGCCGGCCTCCCGGGACACCTGCGCCAGCGCGGCGATGTCGGCGATGTTGAGCAGCGGGTTGGTGGGCGTCTCGACCCAGATCACCTTGGTGTTCGGCTGGATCGCCGCCCGCACCGCGTCCACATCGGACACCTGCGCCGGGGTGTACTCCACGCCCCAGCTGGTCAGGACCTTGTCCACCAGCCGGAACGTGCCGCCGTAGGCGTCGTCCGGGATGACCAAGTGGTCACCCGGACGCAGGGTCGCGCGCAGCACCGCGTCGGTGGCGGCCATGCCTGAGGCGAAGGCACGTCCGTGGCGACCACCTTCCAGCTCGGCCAGGCACTGCTCCAGCGCGGTGCGGGTCGGGTTGCCGGTGCGCGAGTACTCGTAACCCCCGCGCATGCCGCCGACCCCGTCCTGGGCGTAGGTCGACGTGGCGTGGATCGGCACGATCACCGAACCGGTCGTCGGATCCGCCTCCTGCCCCGCATGAATCGCGCGGGTAGCAAAGCCATCACTCATGAGGAGCAGCGTACGACCCAACGGCCCATACGCCGACTCGACCCCGAAACGCGAAGCGGCCCCCGACCAGTCCGGTCGGGGGCCGCCTCGCGTTAGCTCAGCTCGTCACCACTGGGGCGGCTGCTGGCCGCCGGGCGGCGGGAAGCCACCGGGCTGCTGGCCCGGCTGCTGGCCGGGCTGGCCGAAGCCCTGCTGCGGCTGGCTGAAGCCCTGCTGCGGCTGGCCGAACTGGCCCGGCTGGCCGAACTGGCCCGGCTGACCGGGCTGCCCCGGCTGGCCGAAGCCCTGCGGCGCACCGTAGCCAGCGGCGGCCGGAACCTGCGCGCCACCGGCGGCCCACTCGCGGGTGGCCGGCAGGAACGCCAGGACCGCGAGGGCGACGCCGAAGAGGATGCCGAAGACACCGCTGACGCCCGGGGAGATGAACATGCTGACCAGGTTGCTCAGCACGCCGGCTGCAGCCGCGCCACCGATCAGCAGCGGACCGATCGGCTTGCGCTTCAGCAGCAGGATGCCGCCGACGAGGTACACGATCGAGGCGATGACGCCGACGATCGCGAACACGTACCCCATGCCGATCGGCGCGTCGGCGCCGTACTCCGCGGCCAGGCTCGACAACGCGGCCAGGCTGATGACGGCAATGATGCCGAACAGGATGCCCAGCGAACCGAAGACGATGGCGAGGATGGCGAGGGTCTTGGCGAGGCCGGGGTTGCCCGGGCCCTGCTGGCCCGGCTGGCCGTAAGGGGCCTGACCCGGCTGGCCGTAGGCGGCCTGGGGCGGCTGGGCGCCGAAGCCCGGCTGGGCCTGCGGGGCCGGGAAGCCGCCACCGGGCGTGCCCGGCTGGGCTGGGAAACCGCCCGGCTGGCTCTGGGTGCCCGGCTGCTGGTACATGGGCTGCGGAGGCTGCATCGACGGCGGCACCATCGCGGTCGCCTCAGCTGCACCGGCCAGGCCGGGCTGCTGGTACATGGGCTGCGGGGGCTGCATCGACGGCGGCACGACCTGCGTCGAATCAGACGGCGGCTGCGTCGGCTGTCCCTGCGGCTGCACCGGTTTCACGACCTGAGTCGCGTCGCTGCCAGCCTGGTTGGGGTCCTGCGGGTCCATCCGGTTCGAGATGGGATCCGAACCCTGCTGACCGCCGTCCGGCGGCTGCGGAGAGCTCATCGGGTTGTCCTACTCCCTCGGGGCATGAAGCGAAAGCCTGCGCATTCGCCAGCACACGCTATCTGATGGATCAGCAGCGTAGTGCCATTCCGTAACAAGTCGTCATCGCCCAGCGATGAATCCGAGAACGTCCTGACGCGTGACGACTCCGGCGGGCTTTCCGTCGATCAGCACCATCGCGCCGTCGGCTCCGGCCAGCGCGGTCATCGCGGCGCTGACCTCCTCGCCTGCACCGATGGTCGGCAGCGGCTTGGACATGTGCTCCTCGATCCGGTCGGCGAGGTTCGCGCGGCCGGCGAAAAGCGCGTCCAGCAGGTCGCGCTCGTTGACCGCACCGGCGACCTCCGCGGCCATGATCGGCGGCTCCGCGCGCACGACCGGCATCTGCGAGACGCCGAACTCGCGCATGATCGCCACCGCCTCGGCGACGGTCTCGTTCGGGTGAACGTGGACCAGGTCCGGGATAGTGCCGTCCTTGCGGCGCAGCACGTCGCCGACCGAACCACCTGCGTGGTCCGGCGACAGGAAGCCGTAGGAGGCCATCCAGGAGTCGTTGAAGACCTTGGTCAGGTAGCCGCGGCCGCCGTCGGGCAGCAGCACCACGATCACGTCGTCCGGGTCCGCGGTCTCCGCGATCCGCAGCGCCGCCGCGACCGCCATCCCGCAGGAACCGCCGACCAGCAGCGCCTCCTCGCGGGCCAGCCGCCGGGTCATCTCGAACGAGTCGGCGTCGGAGACCGCGACGATCTCGTCGCAGATCTCCTGGTCGTAGGTGGTCGGCCAGAAGTCCTCGCCGACGCCCTCCACCAGGTACGGACGGCCGTTGCCGCCGGAGTAGACCGAGCCCTCCGGGTCGGCGCCGACGACGCGCACCTGCCCGCCGGAGACCTTCTTCAGGTACTGCCCGGTGCCGGAGATGGTGCCGCCGGTGCCGACGCCGGCGACGAAGTGCGTCACCTTGCCGTCGGTCTGCGCCCAGATCTCCGGGCCGGTGGAGTGCACGTGGGACTCCGGGTTGGCCGGGTTGGAGTACTGGTCCGGCTTCCAGGCGCCGTCGATCTCCTCGACCAGGCGGTCGGAGACGCTGTAGTAGGAGTCCGGGTGCTCCGGCGGAACCGCGGTCGGGCAGACCACGACCTCCGCGCCGTAGGCCTTGAGGACGTTGCGCTTGTCCTCGCTGACCTTGTCCGGGCAGACGAAGACGCAGCGGTAGCCCTTGCGCTGGGCGACCATGGCCAGGCCGACGCCGGTGTTGCCGGAGGTCGGCTCCACGATGGTCCCGCCGGGCTTGAGCTCGCCGGAGGCCTCGGCAGCCTCGATCATGCGCAGCGCAATGCGGTCCTTCACGCTGCCGCCCGGGTTCAGGTATTCGACCTTGGCCAGCACCTTTGCCCGGCCGGTTGCCACCGCGTTCAACCGCACCAAGGGGGTGTTGCCCACCAGGTCGGTGACATGCTCGACGTAGTCCACGTCCGGTCCTCAATCCTTCCGAACTGCTGTGTTGCGTCGAGCCTAATCGGCTGGTCACCGGGAAACTCACCGGACCTTCCGGGCGACACGCCGATCGGGAACGATTTCGCGTTCCCCGACGTCTTGTGGATGACGGGAGAGTTCGCCTCACGGCGGGGCGAACCCGGGTGACCATGACCCATCCCGTTCGACGCGGCCGCCCGGTGGATCCCGGAGCGGCCCGGTTCAGGGAGGGCCGCATGATCGCAGCGAAGGCACTCCGACTCGCCCTGCTGGCGGCCGGCACGGCCGGTGGGCTCTCCGGCGCCGCCTACGGGTTGCTCAACGGTCAGTCCAGGTACGCGCGGCGGATGATCGGCCCGCCGAGCAACAACCCGGTGCGCGCCGACGGCGTCCACCTGCCCGACGGCACCGGCCCGGTGCCGCGGTACGAGCTGCTCGACGTCGAGCCGCTGGAGTTCGCAGTGCTCGGTGATTCGTCCGCAGCCGGGCTGGGTGTGGACTTCCCGGCCGAGCTGCCCGGGGTGCGGCTGGCGCGCGGGCTCGCCGAAGAGCTGGACCGACCGGTCGCGCTGACCACCCGCGCCATCGTCGGCACGACCTCGCAGGAGCTGTCCGCGCAGGTCGACTCGGTGCTGGCGCGGCCTCCGCGGTTGGCGCTGATCATCGTCGGGGCCAACGACGTCACCTCGAAGCTGGCGGTCTCGGCGTGCGCCGAACTGCTGGGCGACGCGGTGCGGCGGCTGGTCGAGGCCGATGTGGCGGTGGTCGTCGGCACCTGCCCTGACCTGGGTGCGATCCGGCCCATCCCGCAGCCGCTGCGGTCGGTCGCACGGCGGTGGAGCTTGGCGCTCGGCCGTGCGCAGCGGCGGGTGGTGGAGGCGTCCGGTGGGCGCGCCGTTCCGCTGGCCGACCTGCTGTCGCCGGAGTTCCTGGCCCGGCCGAGCGAGTTCTTCAGCCCGGACCGCTTCCACCCGTCGGCGGCCGGGTACGAGGCTGCGGCGGCGATCCTGCTGCCTGCGATGTGCGCGGCGATAGGCGAGTGGAAGGGCGGGCCGATGCCTGCTGCGCCGACCCGGTCCAAGGCAGCCGAGGCCCGTCGCCCGACCAGTCGCATCGTGGCCGGTTTGAACCGCCACCTGCACCGCCGCTCGCACTGAAGCACAAGTGCCCAATCCCATACCAACCGGTCGGTCTTGCGCTTGTCCCGTGACTGCCATCACCGCCAAAATGGGGCTACCGGCCTTAAAGTGACCGACCAGTAGGTCATCCCGCGCGGCCCGCGCGGCGGATCACCTATTCGCGCCCACGACCGCGAACAAAGGAGTTCCCATGCCCGAAGCAGTCATCGTCGCCACCGCGCGATCCCCCATCGGCCGCGCCGGCAAGGGGTCGCTGAAGGACCTCCGCCCGGACGACCTCACCGCACAGGTCATCCGCGCCGCGCTGGACAAGGTTCCCGAGCTCGATCCGAACGAGATCGACGACCTGATGCTCGGCTGCGGCCTGCCCGGCGGCGAGCAGGGCTACAACATGGCGCGCGTGGTCTCGGTGCTGCTCGGCTACGACCAGCTGCCCGGCACCACCATCACCCGCTACTGCTCGTCGAGCCTGCAGACCACTCGGATGGCGCTGCACGCGATCAAGGCCGGCGAAGGCGACGTGTTCATCAGCGCCGGCGTCGAGATGGTCTCCCGGTTCGCCAAGGGCAACTCCGACAGCCTCGAGGGCACCCGGAACCCGCTGTTCGACGACGCGCAGGCCCGCACCCAGCAGACCGCCGAGCAGGGCGCGGACTCGTGGACCGACCCGCGCACCCTGGACCTGGTGCCGGACGTCTACATCCCGATGGGCCAGACCGCGGAGAACCTGGCGCGGGTCAAGGGCATCAGCCGCGACGAGATGGACGACTTCGGCGTCCGCTCGCAGAACCTGGCCGAGAAGGCGATCGCCAACGGCTTCTGGGCCCGCGAGATCACGCCGATCACCACTCCCGACGGCAAGGTCGTCGACGCCGACGACGGCCCGCGCGCGGGCGTGACCAAGGAGGGCGTGTCCGGCCTCAAGCCAGTGTTCCGCCCGGACGGCCGGATCACCGCGGCCAACTGCTGCCCGCTCAACGACGGCGCCGCCGCCCTGGTGATCATGAGCGACACCAAGGCCAAGCAGCTGGGCCTGACCCCGCTGGCGCGGATCGTGTCCACGGGCGTCTCCGGTCTGTCGCCGGAGATCATGGGCCTGGGCCCGGTGGAGGCGTCGAAGCAGGCGCTGAAGCGCGCTGGCATGGGCATCGGCGACATCGACCTGGTGGAGATCAACGAGGCGTTCGCCGCCCAGGTGATCCCCTCCTACCAGGACCTGGGCATCCCGCTGGAGAAACTGAACGTCAACGGTGGCGCGATCGCGGTCGGCCACCCGTTCGGCATGACCGGTGCCCGCATCACCACAACGCTGATCAACTCCCTCCAGTGGCACGACAAGCAGTTCGGCCTGGAGACCATGTGCGTCGGCGGCGGCCAGGGCATGGCCATGGTTCTGGAGCGCCTCAGCTGAGACTTCCGCCAGGCTAGGGCGTTCGGCCTGGTCAGGACCCGTGAGTACTTTGGGCTGCTACAGCGACCCAAAGTACTCACGGGAATCCACCAGGCCGAACGACGACCTGAGCGGAACATCGACTGGCAGTGCCCATACGCGAACGGGGCGCCGTCGTCCACTTCGGACGGCGGCGCCCCGTTCTCGTTCAGTGCTGGAGGCTCAGTCTCGCTGGAAGTACGAGAGGAGGCGGAGGATCTCCAGGTAGAGCCAGACCAGGGTGGTCATCAGGCCGAAGGCGATGTACCAGGAGAACTTGGCGTCCACGCCGCTCTTGATCGCCCTGTCGGCCGCCTCGAAGTCCAGCAGGAAGCTGAACGCCGCGATGCCGATGCACAGCAGGCTGAAGCCGATGGCCAGCATGCCACCGTCGCGCAGCCCCAGGCCGCCCGCGGTGAAGAAGCTGGCGATCAGGTTCACCAGCATCAGCACGGCGGCACCGGCGGCCGCGCCGATGATCCACTTGGTCAGCTTCGGAGTGACGCGGATGGCGCCGGTCTTGTAGACCACCAGCATGGCCGCGAAGACACCGATGGTGCCCGCGATGGCCTGCATGATGATGCCCGGGTTGCCGACCCACGCGGCGAACATGTAGCTGATCCCGCCGAGGAACACGCCCTCGACCGCCGAGTAGGCGATGACCAGCGCCGGGCTGACCTTCTTCTTGAAGATGATGACCAGCGAGATCACCAGACCGACGATCGCGGCCGGCAGCGCCAGCGCGACGGCAGACGGGCCCACCAGATAGGTCAGCGTGCCGGCGACCACCGCCAGGGCGAGGGTGATCCCGGTCTTGGTGACCACGTCGTCGATCGTCATCAGACGAGAGACCTGCGGCGCCGCCGGCGCCTCGCCGAAGGGCGAGGGGGCCTGCCCCTGGCCGTAGTTGAAGTTCGCGTAACCGCCGGTCGTCGGCAGGTTGCGGAACGCGGGGTTGCTCGTTGTGCGCAACTCATCCTCCTGGGCGTGCTTGCGCCGTCATTCGGGACAACGCTCAGGAGCGCTGATCAGTTCCCGGTTCAGTAAAGCCGACTTTACCGGCCGATCGGCAATTTCCCCATCGCCCTCGGAAACTACTCGATATCGATTTCCGCGATATCGATCACGTCGGGTCGCCAACTTTTCCGCACCGGTACAACAGGTGATCACGGACGGGTGACCGCTGCCACTCGACTCGGCTCAACGGGTGATCAGAACCCATCGCGAACGCCCGATTCTCGACACCGCGTGATCACCCGCATTCCACCGTATGACCTCTTGTTGCCACGCTCGGTGATCGGAAGTATCGCGCTGGGCACCCGCGCGATTCCTGGTCGGGGTTCAGCAGAACGAACGCGCGGCGCCGGATCACTTCCACCAGAACTGGAGCTCGCATGCGCATGTTCAAGAATTGGGTAGCGGCGGTGCTGGGCACCGCCGTGCTCACCGGGGGGAGCCTGCTGGCCGTCCCCGGAGCCGCGAGTGCCGATCCGCAGGAGGCGGTCGGCCACGAGACCCGACCCGGACAGCCGTACCGGAACAACCCGGAACCCGATCGCGACTGGCTGGGGTCCTACCTCGTCAACGGCCAGCAGGTGTGGTGCGTGCAGTTCGCGCTGACCGCGCCGGACAGCGGCGAGGAGTACCAGCCGGGCGACGAACTCAAGACCAAGTGGGGCACCGCGATCCCCGCCGACGTCGCGGCCGACATCTCCTACCTGCTGCTGCGCTACGGCAACACCCAGTCGCCCGACGAGGCCGCCGCGCTGGCGCACCTGCTGCACTCCTGGACCGCGGCGCCGCGCAGCCAGGCCGACCTGGACCCGGGCAACGACTTCACCCGGATCGCCTACGACGCCGACGACCACCTCGCCAAGCTCCCGGAGAGCACCAGGGCCAAGGTCGAGTCGTTCAAGGCCGAGGCCGGCGAGAACCGCGGCCCGTGGGAAGCGGAGCTGACCTCCCCGGAGGGTGAGCAGACCATCGGCCAGGCCGCTGAGTGGACGCTGACCGTGCAGCGCACCGACGGCAAGGGCATCGGCGGCGTGCCGGTGCAGCTCTCCCCCACCGACGTCGAGATCGAGGGCGTCGGCGACGACGGCACGGTCACCACACCGGAGGACGGCGGCCCGCTGACTCTCCAGGTGACCCCGACCGGGCCGAACCCGAAGATCACCGGGAAGCTGTCCGCCCCGGCCGAGCGGCCGTACGTGCGGCAGGCCGTCAACCAGCCCGACACCACCCAGCGCGTGGTGTCCACCGGCGGCGAGCAGGAGCTCTCCGTCGAGGCCGAGACCACCGCGGTGACCGCGCCGGGCGTGGTGAAGGTCGGCAAGACCGACTCGGAGAGCCAGGCCGGGATCGCCGGCGTCTCGCTGCGCGTGACCGCCGCCGACGGCTCCCCCGCCGTGCGCCAGGACGGGACGCCGCTGGTCGGCGAGGACGGCGAGCCCGCCGTGGTCGTCACTGGCGACGACGGCACCGCGGAGATCGCCGACCTGCGGACCCCGCAGGAGATCAAGATCGTCGAGGTCAAGCCCGCGCCGGGCTACGAGGAGGCTTTCGACGAGGCCAACCCGCCGTCGGTGACCGGCACCGTCGAGGGCGGTCAGACGCTGGAGCTGAGCCTGGTCAACAAGCCGAACACGCCGACCGTGCCGGTCCGCATCCCGGCCGGTGACCCGACGCCCGAGTCTGGCGTGCCCGCCGGACTGCTCGGCCTCGCCGGCCTGACCGCCGTGACCGTGATCGGCGGGACCGGTTTCGCGCTGCGCCGGCGGATCGGGGCGCGGAAGCAGTGACCCGGCGCCGTTCCCTGTTCCTCGTGGTGGCGGCCGCGGTGATCGCCCTGGTCGCGGCTGCCGTGCTGGTCGCCGGGAACCTGTTCACCGAACCCGCCGCCACCACCGCCGCGGACCGCCCTGCACCAGGTCAGGCGGCCGCCGCGGCTCCGCGCGATCTGCCCGTGCAGCCGGTGCACGTCCCGGCCGGACAACCGCCGGGCACCGTCCGGCTGCCGCAGGGCGGCACGGCCGATCTCGTGCGCAAGGAGATCGACCGGTCCGGCACGCTGCCGGTGCCCGACGGCGTCGACGAGGCGACCTGGTGGGGCGCCGGGCTCGACGCCCCGAAGGGCGCGACGGTGCTGGCCGGGCACGTCAACTGGAAGGGCTCGGTCGGACCGTTCGCCGAGCTGTGGGACTCCACTCCCGGCCAGCCGGTGACCGTGGTCGACGACAGCGGCAAGGAGTGGCGCTACCAGGTGTCGGAGGTCGTCACGGTGGACAAGGACGACCTGCCGTCCCGGGCCGGCGACCTGTTCGGCCAGGGCGGTGACCACCGCCTGGTCCTGGTGACCTGCGGCGGCCGCTACGTCGGCGGCGACCTCGGCTACGACGAGAACCGCATCGTCATCGCCACCCCGGCCTGAGCCGGAACGACGAGAAGGGGCCGGTGGATCACATCCACCGGCCCCTTCGCAACTCCATTCCACAGTTTCAATTGAAACTGTGATCCGCTGTGGGGGAGATTTGCAGTTTCAATTGAAACTGTGGTTATCCCGCGCGACCGACGACGGTTCCGTCACCTGGTCAGCGTCGTTTCTTGCCCTTCTTGGCCGAGGCTGCCGTCTTGCCCGGGCGGTTCTTCTTGACGTTCGGCTTGCCGCCGGGGCGTTGGCCGTTGTTGGTCTTGGCCACCGGCTTGTTGGAGGTCGCCGTGGCGGTGGCCGTCGACGCGGTCTCCTCCTCGCCGTCCTTAACGTCCTGGCGGACCGGCTTCTGACCCGGCTTCGGCCGCGGGGCGGCCTTCTTGGCCTCGATCTCCTTGGCCTTCTCCGCTTCCTGCTCGCGGTCGATCTTCTTGGTCAGGAAGTGCTGCTGGCCCAGGGTCCAGACGTTGTTGGCCAGCCAGTACAGCAGGACCGCGATCGGCAGGAACCAACCGGAGATAATCGCGCCGACCGGGGCGATGTACATCATGAACTTGGCCATCACCGCCGACTGCGGGTTGGCCATCGCCGCGTCGGTCTGCTTCTTCACCGACAGGCGCATGGTGAAGAAGGTGGCCACCGACGCGACCAGCATCAGCGGGATGCCGACGATCATCATCGAGGTGCGGTCGGTGCCGAACAGCGCGAGCTCAGCTTCGGGCTGGGTGATCCAGTTCGACAGCTTGGCGCCGAAGATGTTGGCGTTGACGAACGACTCGACGCCCGCCTGGTCGAAGACGAAGTTGCTCTGCGCGCCCGGCGTGAAGCCCCGCAAGACGTGGTAGAGGCTCAGGAAGACCGGGATCTGCAGCAGCGCGGGCAGGCAGCCGCCGAGCGGGTTCACCCCGTGCTCGGACTGCAGCTTCTGCATCTCCTGCGCCATGCGCTGGCGGTCGTTCTTGTACTTCTCGCGCAGCTTCTTGATCTGCGGCGCGAACTTCGCCATCTTGCGCCCGGCCCGGATCTGGCTGATGGCGGGCTTGAGCAGCACTACGCGCAGTGTGAAGACCAGGAAGAACACGGCGAGCGCCCAGGCGAACCCGTTGTCCTCACCGAGCACGGCGCCGAAGACCTTGTGCCAGAACCACAAGATCGCCGACACCGGGTAGAGGATGAAGGAGAAGAAGCTTTCCACTCAGTGACTCCTGGTCTTGGACCACCCTGAACGTGGCCCGCCTGTCCGGCGCTACCGGGGCGTACACAGTCAGCCGAACCGCGCAGGGTCGGCCAACCCAAGGGTGCCATGCCCGGGTGCCGCCCAACCGTTGCCCCCCAAAAGGGCGACTTATAGCACAGGGAGTCACTGGGCGGATCAAGCCAGCCCACCTGCGGTGTCCGCGATCTCAAAGACGACCCGTGAGCACTTCGAGCTCCGATGGCAGCCCGAAGTGCTCACGGGGGTTTAGCGCTTCAGAGCACGCGCGATGATCCGGCCGCCGAACAGGTAGATCAGCGCGGCGAGGCCGTAGTTGAGCACGACGCCGATCGTCGCGTCGCCGGGCTGGAACACGTCGCCGAGCCCGAACACGAAGAACTTCGCGGTCCCGTAGGTGAACGAGACGAAGCTGTTGTCCTGGTTCGCCCCGGTGACCACGAAGATGACGTGCAGCACGAAGATCAGCGCGATAAGGCCGGTGAACACGCCGATCAGGCGGCCGATGGTGTCCGCGCTGGGTCCGCTGAAGCGGGACTCGCGGTCGTCGTCGCGGTAGCGCTCCTCCCGCGGCTGCCGGTCCCGGCGGCGTTCCTGGGGCGGCTCGTCCTGGTAGCGGTCGTCGTACCGGTCGTCCTGGTGGCGGTTGTCCCGGTGCCGGTCGTCGTAGTAGTCGTCCTGGTAGCGCTCGTCGCGCCCTTGGTCGTAGTGGTCGTAGTAGGCGGCCCGGTAGCCGTCGTCGTAAGCGTCGCGGTACCGCGCCTCGTCGCGACGGCCCTCGTCGTACGGATCCGAATCGCGGGCGCCGGGGTTGCGGTCAGCGTCGGGGTGGGAAGCCGGCTCGTCGAGTCCGTCCAAGCGCTGCTGGACCCGCGTCGCCGGGTACTGGTTCGGCGGCGGTCCCTGCTGGGCGTTCAGCGGCGGCGCGCCCTGCGGCCCGACACCGGGTGGCGGACCTTGCTGACCAGCGCCGGGCGGCGGTGCTCCAGGCGGCATGCCCTGGCGAGGGGCGCTGGTCGGCATCGGTCCCGCTCCGGGAGGCCCCTGCTGAGCTGCACCGGGCGGCGGTGGGCCCTGCGGGCCTGCACCGGGCGGCGGTGGGCCCTGCGGAACAGCACCGGGCGGTGGGCCTTGTGGACCTGCACCAGGAGGTGGACCTGGCTGACCCGGACCGACCGTTCCCAGCATCCTCGTCTCCTGGGCCTGCGGCGGCTGCCCTTGCCGGGGCTGACCGGGCGGCACCTGCCCGGGAGGCGCCTGCGGCGGACGACCCGGGGGAACCGGTCCCTGCGGCGGTCCGGACGGTCCGGGGCCCGGCCGGCCGGCTGGAGGCTCTGCGCGCTCATTGGCCATGACCGCGCATTGTCTCGGGCGCGCACCTCGCGCGGAACCCCCACCCCGGAACACCGCCCGTGACGCACCCCACAATCCGCCCGAACAACCCAGCCGACCTGCGCCAACAGTCGTCCGAACTACTCGGCCAGCCGGATCAGGAGCGGACCGCCCACGGGTTCACGGCCAGCCGACCAGTGGTGCCCAGGTCGATCCCGCCGTCCGGCTCGACCAGCTGGGCCGGTTCGCCGGGCGCCGGAGCGATCTCCAGGTAGCGGCCGTCGACTGCGGGTGCCGTCGAGTCCGTCACCTCGCTGCGCCACAGAACCCGCGCGGTCACCTGGTCGCCGGGCCGCAGCGTCACCGGCTCGGGCGGCGCGTCGTAGCTGTCCGGCGAGCTGACCGGCTCCGATCCGTTGCCGACCACGACGTCCAACGGCCGCCGGTCGGCGTCCAGCACCCGGACCACCGGGAAACCGTTCACGGTGCGGTCCTCGGTGCCGCAGTTGGTCAGCACGATGCCCATCGCGCGCAGGCCCATGGCGGCGTCCACGGGACCAGCGGTGATCTCGACGCCGGATTCCGGGCAACTCGCGGCTTCACTGGTCGCAGACGGCGGTGGCGGTGGCGGCGGTGCAGGATCAGGGCCGGTGCACGCGGCGAGCACTGCGACGCCGCCGAGCACCACGCCGAGTCGGCCGAACAACGCTGGGAACCTGACGGGAACCGTTCTCACGGCTCGACTCTTCCACAGCCGCCCGCCGGAACCACCTCGAGTGCGGTTTGCGAGCGCGGTCGCGGAACCTGCAGGCATGCCTCGCAATCCGAAACTGGCGCTCGCAACGAGCGCCGCACTGCTGTTCACCGGCGTGCTGTCCGGTGCGTTGCGTTCTTCTAAGGCTGGGCGAACGTGGTGCCCACCTTCGACGCGGTCCCGCTGGACGTGCACCTCACCTACCGCACCGGCTTTCCTCCTGGTGATCGCCACTGTCCAGCTGGCCCCGCCGAGCCACCGGGGGCACGCCTTCCTGATCAATCCGCGCCGTCGCCAGGCGGTTCCGCCGCGTTGTCCGGTATGGCGATGAGGCTGAACACGTGGCGGACCCGGCCGGGGGCCGGGGCGTTGCCGGTCCGCGCGACGATCGCCGCGTCGAGCTCCTCTATCAGCTCGGTGAACTCCTCCTTGGTCAACCACACCGGGCCCTGCCGGTAGGCGACGCCGTCGGTGGCGGGGTTCGCCCCGTCGCTGCCGAGGTAGCGCTCGAAGTCCGCCATGAGCGACGCAGAGAACGCGGTGAACGCACGCCGGTGGTCTTCGAGCGCCATCGTCTCCCGCGCCGCCGGGTCCACCACCGCCTGTTCCTTGCACACCCGGTAGCTGCGCTCGACCGTGCCGCGCACCCGCTTCTCCTCCACCACTTCCAGCACACCCGCTTCCGCGAGCACCGCCACGTGTCGGTACATCGTCGCCGGGGCGACGTCGGGCAGGCGTTCGCGCAGCTGGGCGGTGGTCAGCGGATCTGTGCCGAACAACGTCTGCAGGATCCGCGCCCGGACGGGATGGAGAAGGAGGTCTGCAGTGGCCATGGACCAATGGTCTCATGCCTGATAACGTTCTCAAAGTTGAGAACAATGAGAGAGGTTGGTCCTTGCGGGACATCGAGATGACGGCCACCGCGGACGACGGACTCCCCCTGGCAGGCACGCTGACCCTGCCCGCAGGTCCCGGCCCGCACCCGGCAGTCCTGCTGCTGCACGGGTCCGGGCGGTTGGACCGCGACGCCAACGCCGGCGGGCTCCGCATGGAGCTCGGCGCACCACTGGCCACCGCGCTCGCCAAGGAGGGCATCGCGACCCTCCGCTACGACCGGCGCGGCGTCGGCGCGACACCCGGCGACTGGCGGACGACCGGATTCACCGACAACACCCGCGATGCCGCCGCCGCGCTGCGCGCCCTGGCCGGACATGCCGACGTCCGAGCAGACGCCATCGGCGTCATCGGACACAGCGAAGGTGCGGTGCACGCCATGTCCCTCGGCTCGGACCCGCTGGTCCGGGCGGTGGTGCTGCTGGCCGGGTTCGCCCGCCTCGGAGAGGACGCACTTCGCTGGCAAGGCGGGATGATCGCCCGCGATCTCCCCGCCCCCGTGCGACCGCTGCTGCGAAACCTGGGGAACCGGCACCTGAACCGGATCAAAGCGACCACCGCGAACGCGGCGCGGGTGCACGGGTTACCGGTGAACGCCCGGTGGTTCCGGGAAATGCTCGCCCACGATCCGCGCCCGGCACTGGCCGACATCGACGTCCCCGTGCTGGCGATCACTGGTGGCAAGGACATCCAGGTCGACCCGGCCGACCTGGACGAGATCGACCGGCTGGTGCTCGGCGAGGTGGAGGTCCACCGGATCCCCGACCTCACCCACCTGCTGCGCCGGGATCCCGGGCGGCCCTCGGTGTTCGCCTACCGCCGACTGCTGCGCCGCCCGGTCGACGCCGAGCTGCTGGCTCAGGTGTCCGGCTGGCTCGCCCACCGGCTCAGCGCGGCCTGACCGAACCATCACCCGCCACTTCGAAAGGGAAAGTGTTGTGACCGCTCAAAGTCCTGCCCGCCAGAAGAGCGGCATCCTCCTCTTCCTGGCCGTCACGTTCACGACCGCTTGGGCGTCCTGGGGCGTCGCGATCGCGATGGGCGGGCCTGCCATGAGCTCGCCGACCGTCATCCCCTACCTGCTCGGCGCTTTCGGCCCGATGATGGGCGCGATCGTGATCCGGCTGCGACGCGCGTTCCGGCGCCTGCCCGCACCCTGCGCACGCGGTGCGGCTGCCGCTGATAGGCCTGCTCTGGACACCACTCCTGCTGGCGCTGGCCGCCGGGACCGTGCTGGGCGCGGCGCTGCTCGCGCAGCAGCTGGGTGGTCCGGCCGTGAGCGCGACCTCGGCGCAGACCCTGATCCAGATGGCTGGCGGCCCGTTGCCGTTCGTCGCCCTCATGCTCGTCGTCGGTCCGCTGAGCGAGGAGTTCGGCTGGCGGGGCACCATGCACCCGCGGTTGCGCGGCAAGATGGGCCGTCTCCTCGCCGGACTGCTGCTGGGCGTCATCTGGTCGGTGTGGCACCTGCCGCTGTTCTTCGTCACCGGGACCGTCCAGGCCGCTTTCGGCCTGTTCACCTTGAGCAGCCTGACCTACCTGCTCAGCGTGATCCCGATGGCGATGCTGGCCGGTTACGCCTACGAACGCGCTGGTGTCCTCGGTGCGGTCGCGGTCCACTTCGGCACCAACGCGACGATGTCGCTGGTGGGTGTCAGCGAGCTGCTGCCGCAGGCGCTCATCGTGGGCGTGCAGGCCGTCGTCGTACTGTTGCTGCTGATCGTGCACCGCGACCGGAAGAAGGTCAGCGCCACGGCCGAACCGGCGCACCAGGGACCCGCCCCGGCGCTCCGGTAGGACCAGGTGGAACCCGCGTCGCTGGACCGATGTGTGCGGCGGTCCAGCGACGCGGGAGTTTCAGCGGGTTTCGGTGACCTTGCGTAGGCCAGCCGGGCTGTCCGGGTTGTAGCCGCGGGCGGTCGCCAGCTCCCACGCCAGGCGTTGCAGCGGCAGGACCTCCAGGATCGGGGACAACTCCTCCGGCACCTCCGGGATGCGCAGCCCGGCGCCAGGACCGATCCGCAGGATGTCTGCGTTCTGCGCGGCGAGTCGGGCCAGCGGTTCGGCCATCGCCGCACCGCCCGGACCAGCTCCCTGCACCGCCAGCACGGCAGTCTCCGGTCCGACCGCCGCGATCGGGCCGTGCAACAGGTCCGCACCGCTGTAAGCGCGGGTGACCAGGTAGCTGGTCTCCGCGAGCTTCAACGCGGCTTCCTGCGCGGTCGCCAGCGAATACCCGCGCGCCGTGGTGATCACCCGATCCGCGAAGCGCAGCCGGTGCGCGGCTTCGACGACCCGCTCGGCGTTGTCGTCCAGGCTGGCCTGCGCGAGCTCACCGATGCGGTCGGGCGACTCCGAAGCCACGCCGCGAACAGCGGTGAACAGCAGGTTCAGCGCGAGCAGCGTCGTCGAGTACGTCTTGGTCGCCGCGACCGCGCGCTCCCGGCCCGCACCGATGTCCAGGCTGTGCCGCGCGACAGCACCGAGGGGCGAGTCCGGCGTGTTCGTCACCGCCGCCGTGAATGCCCCGCGCCGGGCCGCCTGCTCGGTGACCTCCACGAGGTCTGGGGATCCGCCGCTCTGGCTGACCGTGATCAGCGCGACGTCGGTGAGGTCCGGTTCGGCGCCGTACAGCGTGGTGGTCGACGGCGACACCAGACCGGCGGGCAGTCCGAGCAGCACCTCCACCAGGTACTTGCCGTACAGCGCCGCGTTGTCGCTGGAGCCGCGCGCCGCGAACAGCACGAACTTCGGCCGGGCGCGGACGAGCTGCTCCGCGACCGCCTGGAACTCCCCAGCGCGGCGCGCCAGGTCGGCCAGCACCCGCGGCTGCTCGGCGATCTCCGCGGCCATCCAGGTGCCGAGCCCTGCTTCCGTCGTGGTCATGCCCGTTCCGCCTCTCCGCGAATCACAGTGGTGGTCCCGTCCGGGAGTGATCTCGCGTTTCGCCGTTTCTTGTGGCTGGTTTGCGTCACGGTCCCCTGAGGTGCCGTCGCGCAGGATCGGGCCTGACACAGAGCCACTCATGCCCGTTCCGCCTCTCCGCGAATCACAGTGGTGGTCCCGTCCGGGAGTGATCTCGCGTTTCGCCGTTTCTTGTGGCTGGTTTGCGTCACGGTCC
>NZ_JBSFBZ010000003.1:0-107694 GCF_053593195.1 Saccharopolyspora sp. NPDC002376 | reverse complement strand
GTCCCCTGAGGTGCCGTTGCGCAGGATCGGGCCTGACACAGGACCACTCATGCCCGTTCCGCCTCTCCGCGAATCACAGTGGTGGTCCCGTCCGGGAGTGATCTCGCGTTTTGCGGTTTCTTGTGGCTGGTTTGCGTCACGGTCCCCTGAGGTGCCGTTGCGCAGGATCGGGCCTGACACAGAGCCACTCATGCCAGCACGTCCTCCGGGGTGAAAGCGCGGTCGTGCGAGGGACGGACGATCACGGTCGCGGCGACCCGCACCGCGTAGTCGGTGGCGTCGGCGACGTCCGCACCGTCGGCGAGCCGGTGCAGCAGTCCCGCGTTGAAGGCGTCACCGGCACCGGTCGAATCGCGCACCTGCACTTCGGGCGCCGGATGTGCACTGGGCTCCTGGCCCGGTCGCACGGCGAGAGCGCCGAGGGAGCCGCGCTTGACCACGACGGTCGTCCCGGTCGCGTCGGCGATGCTGCGGGCCGCGTCCTCATCGGTGCACTGGTCGTCACCGTGCAGGGCGCGCAGTTCGTCCGCGTTGGGCAGGAAGACGTCGACTTCTCGCAGCAGCTGGAGGACTTCGGCACGCGTGACTTCCGACCAGCCCTCCGGATCCCAGCCGGTGTCCAGAGCCGTGCGCGCGCCGGCCTGCCGCGCCTGGGCCAGCAAGCCGCGCGCGGACTCGCCTTGCAGGGCTGGCAGCAAGAAGTAGCCGGATAACAGCACGAACTGCGCGGACAGCGATTCGACCGGCACGGCTTCCGCGTCGAGCTCGGACATCGCCCCGAGCGCCGACAGGAACGAGCGGTCCCGGCCCGGCGCCTCGGCTGCGACGGTCACGCCGGTGGGCTCGTCGCGCACGCGGACCAGGTCCGACCGCAGTCCGGGGATGTCGAGCTGTTCGGTGAGCAGTCGGGCGGTTCCGTCGTCGCCGACACGCCCGGCCAGCACCGTCGACCTGCCGAGCTGTGCCAGCACGATGGCGGTGTTGGCCGCCGAGCCACCGGGCCGCAGGACGATCGAAGGCACGATCTGCTCGGTGCCGGGCGGCGGGAGTTCCGCCGCACCGGCGACCAGCACATCGAGGTTGACGTTGCCGACGACCGTGATCCGGTCATCGGGAGCAGGCTGGTTCACCCGCGGCCCCCGGCCAGCACACCGTCGACCGCAGCGTCCAGCTTGGCCGCGGCTTCGCTGAGAACCGTGCGACGCGCGGCGAATTCGTCGCCCAGCGAGCGCGCCCGACCCAACGCCAGCTCCGCCGTGCGCCGCACGGCCGCCGCACCGGGGCCGCCTGCCTGCGGGCGGTCGAGCACGAGCTCCGGCTTGAGTCCGGCGGCGAGCGCGGCCTCGACGACGGAGTCGTCCACCTCGCCCAGCCCGGCCTCCGCGATCGCAGCGGCGACCACCGAGCTCGTCCACTCCGCCGGCGGCGCCTGCCGAACGAGTGCGCCGACCACGGAATGCGCGCCGCGCCAAGGAATTCCGGCACCGGCCAGCGCTTCAGCGATGGCGGTGGTGGTCGCACCGGTGGCCACGACCTGCTCCGGCGACGGCGGGTCCTGCGGGCGCAGCTCCTCGATCAGCCCGCCCATCATGGTCAGGAACCGCACCGAGCGATCTCCCGCTCGCCACAGGTGTTCCTGGACGTCGGTGGTGGCGTTGTTGGAGTCCTCGTACCAGGCGGCGCCGACGTTGTTCATCGTCGCGGCCAGGTCGGCCGCCGCCGCGCCCGCCATCGAGCACATGTGCTCCAGAACCACCGGGTTCTTCTTCTGCGGCATGATGCTCGAGCCCTGGCAGTAGGAGTCCGGCGTGGCGATCCAGCCGAAGGTCATCCAGTCCAGCATGGTGCGGGCCATCCGGGCACCGGTCGCGAGGATCCGCGCCTGCACCGCCGCGGTGCGCATCAGGTGCTCCGACCCGGCCACCGCCTCGTAGCTGGAGGTGAAGCTCTCCCGGAAGCCGAGCAGTTCGCCCAGCCGCTCCGGCTCGATCGGCAAGTCGGTCCCGGCGAAGGCGCAGGAACCGAGCGGGTTGACGTCGAGCTCGTCGTAGACCGACAGCAGCTCGTCGGCCTGGCTCAACAACGCCTCGGCGTAACCGGCCAGCACGTGCCCGAGCGTGGTCGGCTGCGCCGGCCGACGGTGGGTGAACCCGGTGATCAGCACCTCCGCGCAGCGGTCCGCCTGGGCGGCGGCGGCCTCGGCGGCGGCGCAGGCCTGGCGGGCCTGGTCGAGGATGTTGTCCCGCAGCACCATGCGGAACACACCGGCGTCGAGGTCGTTGCGGGACCGGGCCAGCTGAACGTCCAATTCGGACTTCCTGATCCCGGCCGCCGCCGCGAGCCGCTGTTCGACGAGGTAGTAGACGTCCTCGACGCTGCCGTCGAAGACGAACCGGTCGTCCTCGGCCGCGAGCAGTTCGCGCAGACCGCCCAGCAGCTGCCGGGCGCGCTCGGCCGGCAGCAGGCCCTGCTCGGCGAGCATCACCACGTGCGCGAGGCTGGCCGTCAGCATCGGCCGGTACAGCTGCGGCGCGGACTTCTCGAAGGCGACCCGGAGGTGGTTCTGCCAGTAGATGGACAGGTTTTCCGGAGGCTGCATGTCAAGAACTCTTTCCACTGTGGATTGAGACGGACTCACGCGGTGGGCACGACCACCGGGGCGGCCGCGGAACGCTTCTGGCGCGGCCCCTGGCCGAGCCGGTTGGACACCGCCAGGACGATCAGGATCAGCACGATCTGCAGTGCGCCGTAGGCGGCTGCGGTGCCGAACTCCGAGGAGTAGATCCGGTTGTAGATCTCCACCGACATCGGCGGCAGACCCGGCGGGTAGATCACCACGGAGGCGACATACTCGCCCACACCGTCGACGAAGGCCAGCAGGGCACCGGCGAGCACCCCGCGCAGAACCAGCGGCAACGTGACGGTGCGCAGGACTCGCATCGGGCCGGCGCCGAGGTTGCGCGCGGCTTCCTCCAGCGTCGGATCGAGCTGGTCCAGGGAGGCGCTGGTCGAGCGGAACACCAGCGGCACGAACCGGACGAAGTAGGCGACCGGCAGGATCCACAGCGTGCCGACCAGCGTCAGGCCGAGGTTGCCGACGCCGGGCTCGTTGAACGCGGTCACCAGGTTCACGCCGATGACCGTGCCGGGCAGCGCCCACGGCAGCATGATGACCACGTCCAGCAGGCCCTTACCGGGCTTGCGCCACCGGGCCACGACCCACGCGGCCGCCGCACCGACGACGATCGCGAACGCGGTGGCCAGCAAGCTGGTCTGCACGCTCACCGAGATCGGAAGCAGGCTCTGCGGCTCGGAGAAGATCTCCAGGTAGTTGTCCAATGTGTACTCGGTCGGCAGCACCTGCGTCGTCCACGCGCCGTCCACCGAGAACGACACCAGCACGATCACCAGCACCGGCGCCAGCAGAACCACCGTCAGCAGCAGGCTGCCCAGCGCGGCGGCGAACTTCGCCGCGGCCGAGGCCGGTGCCCGACGCGCGCTCGGGGTGCCCTTGGAGAGGCTGCGGTGCACGCGACGGCCCTGGTACCAGCGCATGCTCAGCAGGAACACGATCGACACCACGGACAGTGCGGTCGACTGGGCGGCGGCAAGCGCGGCGTTGCCGGAGGTGCGCGCGGAGACGATCTCCATCGTCAGGGTCTGCACGTTGTACAGCTGCGGCGCGGTGAACGACGCCATCGACATCATGAACGTCAGCAGCGCACCGGAGACCAGCGCCGGGGTGAGCATCGGCAGCAGCACCGTCCGCCACACCCGGATCCGACCGGCGCCGAGGTTGGTCGCGGCCTCTTCAAGCGACCCGTCCATCCCGGCCAGCGCGGCCGAAACCGACAGGTAGAAGTACGGGTACATGGTGAAGGCGTGCACCAGGACGACGCCCGCCAGCCCACCGACCGAGGTGCTGGCCGGGTCGATGCCGAGCAGCACGTTGAGGGTGCGCGGCAGGATCCCGGTTTCGCTGTAGAGCAGCACGAACGACACCGCGCCGATCAGCGGCGGCAGCGCCATCGGCAGCACCGCGAACACCGAGAGCGCGCGGCGGCCGGGGAAGTCGAAGCGGTGCAGCAGCACTGCGAGCAGGGTGCCGAGCACACCGCAGAAGAAGACGGAGAGCAGCGAGCTCACCAACGACAGCAGCAGTGCCTGACCGGAACTACCGCCGAACAGGCTGCCGTAGTTGGTCGCGAAACCGTTGCCCCCAGCGGAAGTGATGGCCGTCGTCGCCATCGGGATGACGACGAGGAACAGCAGCACCAGCACGACCGGGATGGCCAGCACGTAGACGAACCGGTCGCCGTCGGACGCCGGCAGCTTGCGGCGCCGGGGCTTCGGGGCCACCGCCGGGGCGCTCATGGCCGCACCAGCCAGGCGTGGTCGGCGTCCGGACGCAGGCCGACGGCGTCACCGGGCCGCGGCAGACCGGGCCGGTCCGGCACCGCCACCGACAGCTCCAGGTCTCCGGCCTGCAACTCGAACTGGCAGGTCGCGCCGGTGAACTCCACGGCGCGCACGACGGCGTCGAAGCTGCCCTGCCCGGGTTCGGTGAGCTCGAAGTGCTCGGGCCGGACGGACACCGCGACCCGCTCGCCGGTCTTCGTCTGCTCGGCGCCACCGGTGGCGAGCTTCGCGCCGGATCCGGCCAGCTCCACCATGGCCCGGTCGCCGGAGACCTCCACGACCTCGGCGTCCAGGACGTTGCTGCCGCCGATGAACTTGGCCACGAAAGCGGTCGCGGGCTGGTGGTAGACCTCGCGCGGGGTGCCGACCTGGTGCAGCTTCCCGGATTCCAGCACGGCGATCCGGTCGCTCATGGCCATCGCCTCGGCCTGGTCGTGCGTGACGTAGACGCTGGTGATGCCGGCTTCGCGCTGCGCGCGCCGGATCTCGATCCGGGTCTCCTCGCGCAGCTTGGCGTCCAAATTGGACAGCGGCTCGTCGAGCAGCAGCACCGAGGGCGAGATGACCAGCGCGCGGGCCAGCGCGACGCGCTGCTGCTGACCGCCGGAGAGCTGGTCGATGCGCCGGTCCGCGTAGCCCTCGAGGCCGACCGCGGCGAGCGCGGCGGTGACCCGCTCGGCGCGTTCGGCCTTGGCGACCTTGCGGGTCACCAGGCCGTAGGCGACGTTCTGCGCGACGTCGTAGTGCGGGAACAGCGCGTAGTTCTGGAACACCATGCCGGTGCCGCGCTTGTTCGGCGGGGTGGCCGTGATGTCGCGGTCGCCGAAGAAGATTCGGCCGCTGGTGGGCGTGACGAACCCGGCGATCATGCGCAGCGTGGTGGACTTGCCGCAGCCGGACGGGCCCAGGAGCGTGAAGAACTCACCGGACTCGATCGTCACGTCGATGTCGTGCACGACCTGCGCGGCCGAGCCGTAGCTCTTGCCGACGCGGTCGAGGCGAACGGGGATCATGCTGGTCGCTCCGTGCTCTGCCCGCGCACCGGCGGGGCGACTAGGTGCTGAAACGTCTGATCAGCAGGCATCCGACCGGAGCTCCGGGTCCGGCGGCGTGCCATTTTTCAAGTACCTGCCCTTGATCTTCTTCTTTGCAGCGCCGAAGGCGCTTAGCCCACCTACAGCGCTGGCACCGCCGCGGGTTCTCAGAGGTCGCCCGGCGAGGACAGCCCGTTCGCCGTGCATCGGACATGCATGAGAACGGGCTCCCGCAGTCCAGGCGGCCTCTGAGGTTCCGCCACCCGCACCGCTACGCGGAGCGAGTGAAGACAGGCCTTAGTTCTGGTTCTTGATCTGGTCGCTCCAGTAGGAAATCCACTCGGATTCCTTGCTGCCCGCGAGTTCCCAGTCGACCGGCATCTCGTGCAGGCCAAGCGGGGCGAGCCAGCTCGGCTCACCGGCGCCCTCGACGGTCGGGATCTGGTAGTACTCCTCGCCCAGCTTCTTCTGCTCGTCGACGCCGAGCAGGAAGTCGAGGAACTTGTCGGCGGCGGCCGCGTTCGGGCCGTCCTTGACCTTGGCCACGCCGTCGATCAGCTGCGGCACACCGGAAGTCGTGGCGACCGGCTTGAACGGCGCACCATTCTTCTTCTGCTGCAGCATGACGTCCTGGAGGTTCCAGACGCTGATCGGCGCTTCCTGCCGCTGGATCCGCAGGTAGAGGTCGGTCGGGTTGGCCGCGTAGACCTTGGTGTTGGCGTCCAGCTTGCGCAGCCAGTCGTAGCCCGGTTCCGGGTCGTCCGGCGTGCTGTTGCGGCTGATCATCGCCGAGTAGATGCTGCGCATCGTGCCGGAGGCGGCGACGTCGCGGACCGCGATCTTGTCCTTGTACTCCGGCTTGATCAGGTCGTCCCAGTCCTTCGGGGCCTGCTCCGGGGTCAGCATCTGGTCGTTGTAGAAGACGACCTCGGCGAGGACCATCTCACCGACCCAGCGGCCGTCCGCGTCGCGGTAGCGCTCGGGGATCCGGTCGCGCACCTGGTCGGGAACGGGCGCGAGCACGCCGTCGTTGGCGGCCTGGCTGAGCTGCTGCTGCGAGCCGCCCCACCAGACGTCGGCCTGCGGGCGGCCGCGCTCGGCCGAGATCCGCTCGGCGGCTTCCTGCGCGCCGAGCGTCAGGAGCCGGACCTTGCCCTTGTACTCGGGGTTCGCCTCCTCGAAGTCCTTGACCACGGACTCGGCGAGTTCCTTGTCGCGGGCGGTGTAGATGGTCAGGCCGTCGTCTCCGCCGGCGGCGTTGAGACCGCATCCGGCGGTCAGACCGGCGAACAACGTCACGCCGGTGATGAGGGACAGGATTCTGCGCATGGCTACCCTTCGCGCACGGGCTGCGCGGTGTTCGCAGCCGGGGGAATCAGAGATGGCGAAACCGCGCCGATGTGCAGCGCGCGGGGACCGAGCTCGGCGAACACGACCTCGGGTGCCGACGGGGCCGCCGATCCGACGAGCGCGGCCAGTTCGGCCAGCCCGTCGGGTCCGAGTTCGGTGGCGGCTCCGGCGAAGACCACGCGTGCCGGGTTCACCACGCACGCGCAGACGATGGCGGCGTAGGCCCACGCCTCGATGACCTGCCTGCGCAACTCGGCGACAGCAGGTTCACCGGCCCGAGCGGCCAGCTCGGCGACCGGGGCGTCATCGGCCCGACCATCCAGTTCGGGCAGTGCCTGCCGGATGCCGGGAACGCTCCACCGCCGCTCGAACTCGCCGCGCCCGCCGCTGTGCGGCGCGGGCGGCAAACCCGCAGGCAGGAAGCCGATTTCCCCGGCGAATCCGGCGGCTCCGCGGCAGAGCGCTCCGCCGCTGACGATCGCGGCACCGATGCCGTATCCGACGTAGACCAGCACGAGGTCGTCCACGTCGGCGGCGGCGCCGCGTTCGCGCTCCCCCAGCGCGATCAGGTTGACGTCGTTGGAGATCTGCACGGGCAACCCGACCCGTTCGGCCAACGCCTCGGTGAGCGACCGCCCGCCCAGCGACTCCAGGACCGGCGAGAGCGCCACGGCCCCCTCCGCGGTGGCAACACCGGGGAGGGAGAACACGACGCGGCTCGGACTCGGCTTCGGATGCATCCGAAGTGCCTGGTGGACGACGTCGCTCAGCCCGTCCAGCGGCGCGTCCGGATCCACCGCGAGGCTGTACGAACCGAGCAGTTCCCCGGCGAGGTCGACCACCGAAACGCGCGCCTGCTCCCCTTCCAGGGACACGGCGACCAGCGATTCAGCGGACGGGTTGAACTCCAGCATCCGCGGCCGACGCCCCCCGGAGGAGTCCCCGGCACCGACCTCGATGACGTGCCCGGACCCCATCAGCTCGCGAACGATCTCGGTCAACGACGACGGGCGGTAACCGGTCAGCCCGGCGAGTTCAGTGCGCGAAACGGGCCCGTGCTCACGCAGCGCGGCGAGCACCGCATCGGTGCGGATGCGCCGCAGAGCCTCGTTCCCAGTGGGCGCAGAACGGTCGCTGACCTCGGACATGCGCTACTTTATACGTCATCCGAAGTAAGTTTCCAATACCTTTCGACCACCGAAAATCCCGCCAAGCCAACAACTTCCACGCGCCACCAACCGGCCACCCTCGATGATCACCAGCAGGAGAACCAGGAGAGTGGAGGCCGGTGGCCGAGCGCAGGGAGGGGAAGGCGCCCGGCCACCGGGTCGGACCGATGCAGTGGTCGGGGAGGCAGCTGCACCGATCCAGTCTTGTCGCCGACTCTCGGTCAGCCGCGCAAGTGATGTCGACCGGTTGATTGGTCGTCCGGGTCATCGGTGGGGAACTGCGGTGCAGGCGACCGCACTACGGCGCGGGCTCGCTCCTCATCGCGTTCGGCTTCCACTTGTGCGATGAGTTCCCAGACGTTGTAAGCACCCTCCCCCGCCCCGGCGTGCTGAGCCCGCGTGGCGAACGGAAACCGCATCGCGGTCGAGCTGATGATCAGAGCGGCGATCAACACGTTGATCAGCACGAGTCCGCTCAGGTGCAACCAGAACATCGCGTTCTCCTTCCGAGTGGGGCGGTCGATCAGGTGCGGTCGGCGAGGATGCGCCAGCAGTCCATGCAGGAGCGCTCGCGAACCCAGTCCACCTCGGTGCGGTCGTGCAGCTCAGCTGCGTCGACCTCCGCTCCGCAGTAGGCGGCGACCTGCTCGCCGACCGGAACCTCCCGCGCCACAACGGGAAACGCGTGCCGCCCACCGGTGACCGGACGCCAGATGTAAGTCAGGTACTCCATGGGGCTTCCTTCCGTGCCGATGTGGAAAATTGAAATCAAAGTCCCGTGGAATTTCCACATCTGCAATGTCCGTCAGCCGATAGATCCACCACCGCACCCGAAAGAGCGACTGCGTGGAAGGACTGCCCCCTGCGAAGATCCAAGCAACGAGCTGAGCGGAGGAGGACAACGTGGACGAGCGGATCAGCCCGACAGTGCGACTACGGAGGCTCACCAGAGGAATCCGACGCTGGCGCGCGGAAGCCGGACTCCGCCAAGAGGACGTCGCGGCTGCGCTGGACTGGTCCAAGCCGAAGCTGAGCAGGTTCGAGAACGCCGAGAAATCCGCTGGACCGGCCGAAGTTCTCGCGCTGGCAGCGGTCTACGGCGTCCCCGACGCAGAACGGGATCAGTACGTCGCGCTCGCGTTGCAAGCCAGGCAGAAGGGCTGGTGGCAGCGGTACGGCCAGGACGCACTGGCATCGAACTTCGAGGAATACATCGGGCTCGAGTCCGAAGCCGCCGAGGTGCACGAGTTCTCCGGCGAACTGATTCCCGGACTGTTGCAGACCGAGCGCTACGCAACCGAACTCATGCAGGCGTGGATCCCGAAGGCCGACGAAGTCGTCATGAAAGAGCGCACCGACCTGCGCGCACAACGACAAGCACGGCTGCGCGAAACGAATCCGCTCACCTTGGGCACCGTCATCCACGAGTCAGCGCTGCGACAACTGATCGGCGGCCCCGAGGTGATGCGCGAACAGCTCAAACACCTCGTGTCCAGCGCCAAACTGCCCCACGTGACAGTTCAGGTAATTCCGTTCAGCACCGGAGCGATCCCCGCACTCGGCCTTCCGTTCATCATGCTGTCCTTCCCCGATCAAGAAGATCCGGACGTAGCCTTCGCGGAGCACCTCACAGGTAGCGTCTATTTGGAGGATCCAGCCGAAGTTGCTGCATATACCCTGAACTACAGCGCCTTGCGGTCCAGGGCGTTGAGCCAGAAGGAATCGATCACCTTCCTGAACCGGCTCGCTCGGGAGTTGTAAGCAGGGCAAGGGAGCGCGGAATGTTATCCCCGGACTTCAGCCAGGCGCAGTGGCGCAAGAGCAGCCGAAGCCACGGCGGCGGGGGTGCCTGCGTCATGGTGGCGCGCGTTCCTGGAGCCGCTGGCGTGAAGGACAGCAAGCTCAGTAGCGCCAGCCCTGTCCTCCCCTTCACCACCTCGGCGTGGTCGGCCTTCATGCGCGACGTGAAGACCGGGAAGCACGACCTCCGCTGATCAGATGACCTGGAAGAAGTCCAGCTACACAGCGGACAAACCGGAAGTTGCGTCGAGGTCGGCAGCGGGCCCGGTGTCATCGGCGTGCGGGACACGAAAGATCGCGATGGCGGAACGCTGGCGTTCGATCATCGATCCTGGAGGGCCTTTCTAGCAGCAGTCCAAGCACGAAGGTTCGACCTGCGCTGATCGAAGACTTCAAGAGCTCCGCCTGGTCAAGACCGGCGGAGCTCTTGCTTTGGGAAAGTAGACGGCCGGCTACCCCTGACAGGAGGAGAACCCTCCTGGGGCTCTTGTCACCGGCCTGCTGACAGGCAACATGGACCGTCGCCGCTGGTCAACGGCACGCGAAAGGAATCACTCGCTTGCGGCCGACTGCCGGAAAGCCGTTGCTACCGCGACCACCGAAGGCGTAGTGGGACAGTGCCGGGCGTCGACCGCCGTGCGCATGCCGAAGGCGGTGACCATGCGTCACCAATACGGTGTCCATCGCCAGCAAGTTCTGTCGTTCACGAGGACATCAAGCCGGTCCCGCATACCCAGATCAGGGGAATTTCGCCGCGCGCAGCCTCACCGGGGCAAGAAAAAAGGGAGGTAGTGGCCTTGTGGCGGGTACCTCCCTCAAGCTGATGACAGCTTAGCACCACTATGTTGTCGGCGTGCAACCAGCGGATCCGCTCTACTCGCGTCACGTCCTGGCTCGGCTGACCGACTACTGCATGGCCCAGGGAATGCCTTGGACTCGGCGTTTGTGGGACATCGGGTCAATTCTGGCTTTGGAAGAACTCTGGGAAGCCAGCACGTGGCAGGCCCGGCGGGTTCTCTCGGCTACAGCCGTGAGCTGGCAGCAGCGCGAACTCGCGCGATTGGTCGGGCCTGATCTCGGACTCGGCACTCGCGAACTGCGCCGTGAACTCACCGAAATCCTCCGCAAAGGCGAGATCATCGATCCCAGCCCCGGCCACCGTCGCCTTCGACATCTCATCGACCACGCCCAAACGAACTACCTCGATCGGTGGGTTACCGGATTGCGCGACGGCGCCAAGGTCAAACCGGAACGATTGGCCCGCACGGTCGCCGCCCACCTGCTCGACCTCGGCTACACCGCTCCCTTTCTCACATCCCAGTGGGCGGCACTGAGCCGCGACGGAGCGGGTACCGACGCGATCCTCACGCGAGCTGCGGAACTGGCGCACACATCACCTCGCATTTTCGAAGTACTTCTCGTGATGGACGGAATCCCCAACCGCCCCCTCGCCGAGAAGACGGACGGCTGGCTGAACAAGACCGAAGTCAGCACATGGCTCGCCGCCCGCGCGCACACCACCCGAGGCGTGCGCGCAAGCGGGGGCTTCCGCGCGTCCTGTCCGAGGTGACCCAGGCCGTTCGCGTGGCACTTCGTCGTCTCTACAGAGCGCGAAACGTGGTGCTGCACGGCGGATCTGTCGCCAGTGTTTCCCTGGACGCCACGCTCCGGAGCGCGGCCCCGCTCGTCGGAGCGGGCCTCGACCGCATCGCCCACTCGTACTTCGACACAAGGCTGTACCCGCTCGACCTTGCGGCGCGTGCGGAATTGGCATGCGACCTCGTCGCCGGGGAAACCGACCTCTCGATCGTCGATCTGCTGCAACAACCGTGCCCCAAGCCTCATCGAGGTTAGCCGGGTGCGGAAGTGGCCCCCGTGCCGAGCGCGACCTACCGACGCCTCAAACCAGCGGCGGTCGACGGCCCACAACGCAGTGCCCCGGTCGGGGTGCAGTGCGCGATTTCGTGGAGGTCACACGGCCCCAGGTGATTTCGCCAGAGGTCAGGTGTCGCGAGGGGTGATGAGGGCTGCTGCGATGCGGGGGAAGATCTCCGTGAACAGGGTGCCCAGGTTCGGGTCGCTGTTGCTGAAGACCGCTCGTTCCAGTTCCGCGTCGTAGATCGCGATCAGCGCTCGGACCGCGTCTCGGGTGTCGACTTCCGCGCGCATGCCGAGTTCGTCGAGGGCGTGCTGCATCAGCTCCGCGACCGCTTCGGTGACCTGCACCAGGTACTCCCCCGCGCGCATGCGCAGTTCGGGGTTTCGCAGGGCGTGCGCGCGGAATTCGGTCAGCAGCAGGTACCAGGTCTTGTCGGCGACCAACGACTCCGCGCACGCCGCACCGATCTTGAGGATCGATTCGTGCACCGAGCGCTCTTCACCGGTGGGGGCGACGGCCTTCTCGATGATCTCCCGCGTCTGGTCGATGCGGGCGGTCATCTCCTCCTCGTAGACGGCGAGGAAGAGGTCTTCCTTCGTCGCGAAGTTGGAATAGAAGGCGCCGCGGCTAAAGCCGGCCGCCTCGCAGATCAGCTCCACCGGCGCGTCGCGGATGCTGTGCTCCAGGAACACCTCGCGGGCAGCGGAGATCAGCCGACGACGGGTTTCCGCGCGTCGTCGGGTTTCGCGCCGTTGCGGCTGGTCGGTCATGACCTTGATTCTCCCGCTCGGTGTTTCGCCTCACAGTTTCCCGCGCGAGGTGGCATCGCGGGGCCCCGGGAAACATACAGTGTGCATTGAATACATCGTGTATCGCATGCACCGCGTATCGCATGCGCCGTGTATCGATTCTCGCTGCGGGAGTGTTCCGGTTGTCGTCTTCGCTGTACCGACTCGGGCGGGCCGTGGTCCGCGCTAGAACCTGGGTGCTGGTCGCGTGGCTAGCGCTGCTCGCCGTGCTGGGCAGCGGCGCGTTCTTCCTGCAGAAGGGGATGGAGACCAGTCTCGAGATCCCCGGCGCCGAATCGCAGGAAGCGCTGGACCACCTCAACAACGTCTTCCCCCAGATGACAGGCTCGCGCGCGCAGCTGGTGTTCACCGTGCCGCCGGGCGAGCAGGTGGACTCGCCTGAGGTGCGGCACGCCTTCGAGGGCCTGATCGACCGCGTTTCCGGTTGGGACGGCGTGGACTCGGTGGTGAGTCCGCTGGACGAGCTGGTGAAGAACCAGGTCTCCGAGGACCGCAGCACCGGCCTGATCAACATGCAGTTCGACTTCCCGCCGCTGGATGTACCTGATCAGGTGAAGAACGACCTGATCAGCGAGGCTCACGCGCTGGAGCAGCAGCTCGGCGCAGGCGCCTCGGTGCACGTCGGCGGCGACATCTTCGCCAACGCCATGCCCGAGATGGGCGCGACCGAAGCGGTCGGCGTGGTCGTCGCGCTGCTGGTGCTGATGCTGTTGCTGCGCTCGCTGGTCGCCGCCGTGATGCCGCTGATCACCGCGCTCGTCGGCGTC
Organism: Saccharopolyspora sp. NPDC002376; assembly: GCF_053593195.1. NCBI lineage: Bacteria > Bacillati > Actinomycetota > Actinomycetes > Pseudonocardiales > Pseudonocardiaceae > Saccharopolyspora > Saccharopolyspora sp. NPDC002376. Next base: position 94,467 of record NZ_JBSFBZ010000003.1, on the reverse strand, counting down.
GGCGTGTCGATGACGATCGTGCTGCTGGCCACCGTTTTCACCGAGGTGTCGTCGGCCGCGCCGATGCTCGGCGTGATGCTGGGCCTGGCCGTGGGCATCGACTACTCGCTGTTCATCGTGTCCCGGCACCGCGAACAGCTCGCCGCCGGAGTCGACGTCGACGAGTCCATCGCGCGTTCCGTGGCCACCGCCGGTTCGGCTGTCATCTTCGCCGGCGTCACGGTGATCATCGCGCTGCTGGCGCTGGCGGTTCCCGGCATCACGTTCCTGACCACCATGGGCGTGCTGGCCGGTGTCGCGATCGCGGTCGGAGTCGCGGTGGCGCTGACCATCATCCCGGCGCTGCTGAGCTTCGCGGGTGAACGGCTGCGCCCGGTCAAGGTCCGGCGCCGACGTGCCGCCAAGCCGCGTCGCGCACGCCGCTCGTTCGCGCTGACCTGGGTGCGGGCGGTCACCAAGGTGCCGCTGCTGACGATCGTCCTGGTCGTCGCCGGGCTCGGCGTGTGCGCGCTGCCGATGGCGGACCTGAAGCTGTCGGTGCCCGACGCGAGCGCGCAGGCCGTCGGCACCCCGGCGCGCGACACCTACGACCACATCGCCGAGAAGTTCGGCCCTGGCTTCAACAGCCCGCTGATGGTCACCACCGACATCATCGGCAACGAGGATCCGCTGGGGCAGGTCAACGGCATCGCCGACGAGATCCGGGCGATGCCGGGTGTGGCCGCGATTCCCATGGCCACGCCGAATCCGACCATCGACACCGGCATCATCCAGGTCATCCCGACCACCGGCGGCGAAGCCGACGAGACCGCCGACCTGGTGCACCGGCTGCGCGCGATGAGCCCGCACTTCGCCGAGAAGTACGGCGCGGGCATCGCGGTGACCGGCGTGACCGCCATCGGCATCGACCTGTCCGAGAAGCTCTTCGACGCGCTGCTGCCGTTCGCGGTCATCGTGGTCGGCCTGACGCTGGTGCTGCTGGCGATGGTGTTCCGCTCGGTGTGGGTGCCGGTCAAGGCCGCGCTCGGCTACCTGCTGTCGGTCGGCGCGACGTTCGGCGCGATCGCGTTCGTGTTCAACCAGGGGCACCTGGCCGGGCCGCTGAACCTGGCGCACGTCGGCGGGGTCATCAGCTTCATGCCGATCCTGCTGATGGCGATCCTGTTCGGGCTGGCCATGGACTACGAGGTCTTCCTGGTCTCCCGGATGCGCGAGGAGTACAGCCACCACGGCGACGCGAAGCGGGCCATCGAGGCCGGTTTCACCAACGTCGCGCCGGTGGTGGTGGCTGCCGCGGTCATCATGATCTCGGTGTTCGCCGCGTTCGTCCCGCACGGCGACGCCAACATCAAGCCCATCGCGTTCGGCCTGGCGGTCGGCGTGTTCGTGGACGCGTTCCTGGTCCGGATGACGCTGGTGCCGGCGGTGATGGCGCTGCTCGGCGACAAGGCCTGGTGGCTGCCGCGCTGGCTGGCCCGGCGGCTGCCCGCGATGGACGTGGAAGGCGAGGCGCTGCAGCACGAGCTGCGCCTGGCCGAGTGGCCGGGCAACGACGAGGTGGTCAGCGCCCGCGACCTGAGCATCCACGACGACCGCGGCGACCAGGCCGTCGGCGGCGTGCGGATCGGCCTGCGGCCTGGCGGGGTGCTCGCGGTGGAGGGCGATGACGCGTCCGCGCTGCTGCACGCGCTCGGCGGCCGAGTCCGGACCGTGCGGGGTGACCTGCGGGTGACCGGGCTGCTGCTGCCGCAGCGGGCGCGGGCCGTGCGGTCGCGCACCGCGCTGGTGCAGTGCCGGGACTCCGCTGAGCCTGCCGCCGAGGTCCGGCAGGCGGTGGCCGAAGGCGTGCAGCTGGTGCTGCTCGACGAGATCGACGCGATCGCCTCCGCCGAACAGCGCCGCCAGCTGACCACCCTGCTCCGCAGATCGTCCACTTCGGACGGATCGCCGGTGAGCTTCGTCGTGACTTTCCAGAACTCGGGCCTGGTCTCCGACCTCCTGCCGGACCACCGGGTCGACGTTCTGCGGCTTTCCGCGCGGCCGGACGTGTTATCGGGCCGCCTCCAGGAGGTTTGAGGGCAATGTTGAACCCGTTCACGCACGCCACCCGGCGCGCCGGCGGATCGGTCGGGCGCCTCACCTGGATCGGGCTCGCCCTGGTCCCGGTGCTCGTCGTCGGCGTGCTGGCCTGGGCCTTCTGGGCGCCGATGAGCCAGCACGGCGCCGCCAAGGTCGCAGTGGTCAACAACGACGAGCCGGCCACGATCAACGGTCAGATGGCCCCGCTGGGCCGGGAGATGGCCGCGAAGCTGGTCAACAGCACCGATTCCGGCTACGTCTGGCAGATCACCTCCTCCGAGGAGGCTTCGGAAGGCCTGGCTGACGGCCAGTACGCGGCGGCGGTGACCATCCCCGAGGCGTTCTCCCGCAACACGGCGTCGGTGATGACCGGCAAGCCGATGGACGCCACCCGGGCCGGGATCACCGTGGACACCTCGCCGGTCGCTGCCCCGGCCGACGCGGCGGCGGTGGAAGCTGCTGCGCGGCAGAGCGTTTCGGTGTTCAACCAGCAGATCTTGGAGATGCTGCTCGACGGGTTCTACGGCGGATTTTCCGAGATGCACGGTCAGCTGGGCACCGCCGCCGACGGCGCGCGGCAGTTGGCGGACGGCAGTGGGCAGCTCGCCGACGGAACCAAGCAGCTGGCTGGAGGCGTTGGCCAGCTGGTCGGCGGCGTTGACGAGTTGGCCGGCGGTGTGCCGCAGTTGGCCGACGGCGGTGCGCAGCTCGCCGACGGCGCTTCGCAGCTGTCCGGCGGCCTGAACCAGCTGCACCAGCAGGTTTCGCAGATGCCCGCGCAAACCCGGCAGCTGGCCGACGGCGCGGAGCAGGTCGCGGCGGGCAACCGTCAGATGGCGGACCAGTTCGTCCCGCTCGCCGACCAGATCCTGGCCGCGACCGACCAGATCCCCGACTCCCCCGAGCTCGACGGGCTCGCCGAACTCGCCGAGCAGTGCCCCGTCGACGGCCTGACCTCGGACTTCTGCACCCGCCTGCGCGAAGACATCGACCAGCTCAACCAGTACGAGGGCGTGCTGGACGGCATCAAGGACAAGATCCAGCAGCCGGTGAAGCAGGCTCGGGACGGTTTCGAAGGCCTCGCCTACGGTTCCGAGCAGGTCGCCAAGGGCACCCGGATGCTCGCCGACAACTCGGGCCAACTGGTCGGCGGGATCGGCCAGCTGGCCGACGGCGGCACGCAGCTCAGCGACGGCGCGCAGCAGCTGTCCGGCGGCCTGAACCAGCTCAACGGCGGTGTCCAAGAGCTCAACGGCGGTGTCCAGGAGCTCGGCGGTGGCGTGGGCCAGTTGGTCTCCGGCGCCGAGCAGGTCGCCGACGGCAACCGGCAGTTCGCCGACCAGATCGGCCCGGCGGCCGACCAGCTGCCCAACTACACCGACGACGAGCGCGCCCACCTCAAGACGGTGGCGTCCAGCCCGGCCGCGCTGCAGTCCGACCTGCCCGGCTTCGGCAAGTCCCTGATCGCCCTGCTGATCGCGATCGCGTTCTGGACCACAGCCCTGGGCATCTACGCCGTGACCAGGGCGATCCCGGCCGACGCGGCGAGCTCGCGCCGCTCCACCTGGCGCTTGGTGCTCTCCTCGCTGCTCCCCGGCGTGCTGATCGCGGCGATCGGAGCGGTCCTGGTCAGCGCAGCCCTGGCCCCGTTCCTCGGCCTGAGCTTCGGATCCTGGGCGGCTTTCGCCGGAGTAACCCTCCTAGCGGCCCTGGCCTTCGTGGCCCTCAACCAAGCCCTGATCGCCCTCCTCGGCAACACCGGCCGAATCGTCTCCATCGCGGTCCTGGTCCTGACGGCAGCAACCGGAGTGGTCTCCACGATCCCCGGATTCCTCCAGAGCACCAGCGCCTTCCTCCCCACGCACGGCGCGATCCAGGCCCTCTCGGCGATCGTCACGGGCTCCGGAGGAGCAACCAGCGGAGTCCTCCAGCTGGTGGCCTGGCTAGTGGCCGGACTCCTGGTCACGGTCATCGCGGTGGACCGAGCCCGCGTGGTCCCGGCCAAGCAACTCCGCCGCCGAACCACCACCCGCCCAGCCTGGTAACCCCGAGGTCCGTTCGGCACGCCACCCGCGCGCCGAACGGACCTCAAACACCTTTGTCACAGCCGTAGACGTCGCTCCTCGGCTCCGCCGTCGACTGCGGAGTCCTCCCAAATTTCCCTAAACTTGGAAATCCCCCGACCTGCGGTTCTGCCGGGCTGGGCTCCAATGGACGCCCCGCCACGCCACCTCCGCCCACATTGGACAGAAGAGCACGAGCGCGGTCCACCGCGTCGGCGGCCAGCGCGGTGAGCGCGATGGTGTCGACAGGCGCCTCCTCGACCTCCACGTCCTCCAACAGCGGCGCCAGGTCCAGCGGCTCGACCAGCACCGGGCCGGGCCCCTCCGGCAACGGGGCGATCGGAGCTGCCCACGCCTCAGCAGCGGGAGTGCCCACGTCGCCGCCTTCGCCGACGGCCGTCTCCTGCCGAGCGTTGCGCCGGTGGAGTTCCTCGGTCAGCTCGTCCTCCGCCCGGCCGCGCAACAGCAGCAGGACGAACGGATCCCGGTCCAGCAGCCAGGAAACCTGGTAGGCCAGCGCTGCCGCGTGCTTGCACGGGCTGTCCCAGCCGGGGCAGTCGCAGTCCGTTTCGAGGTCGCCGAAGCTCGGCAGCAGGCGCACGCCCGCGTCCTCGGCGGTGTCGACCAGGTCCGGTGGCATGTCCCGGTCGAGCAGCGCGGCGATGTGCCCGGCCCGGCCGGCCACCCGGTCCAGGAACCGCTCCCAGCCCGAGCCGGTCAGCTCCGCGAGGTGGACTTCGGTGCGATGCGGCTGGTCAGGGTCGCCGTCGTGCACCGGCGCGGAGATCCGCCCAGGGCTGACCGTGATCGCCCCGACCTGACCGGCGAAGGCGTACTTGCGGCCCTTCTTCAGCTGCTCCGGATCGAGCGCGGTGTACTCCATCGCCTCGATCCACGCGTTGCCCCACCAGGTGTCGGCGAACTTCTTGCCGTACCGCTTGCCCGGCGGGAAGGCGGGGAAGGTCGCCGCGCGCACCGGTTCGTCCTCGTCGAAGTCGAGGTAGAAGTCGTCATCGTCGTAGTAGGACATCTCAGACGCTCCTCAATTCGACCAGTCGCCGCAGCTCGGCATCGGAAAGCTCGCTCAGCGCCGCCTCACCACCGACGATCGCATCGGCCAATTCCCGCTTGTGCACGAGAAGTTCGGCGATCCGCTCCTCCAACGTGCCCTGCGCCATCAACCGGTGCACCTGCACCGGCTTGTCCTGCCCGATCCGGTGCGCCCGGTCGGTGGCCTGCTCCTCGACGGCGGGGTTCCACCAGCGGTCGTAGTGGATGACGTGGTCGGCCCGGGTCAGGTTCAGACCGGTACCAGCGGCTTTGAGCGAGAGCAGGAAAACCGGCGCTTCACCGGCCTGGAACCGCCGCACCATCTCGTCCCGCTTGGCCACCGGCGTACCGCCGTGCAGCAGTTGTGCTGGCACCCCGTGATCGGCCAGGTGCTTCTCCAACAGCCGGGCCATCTGCACGTACTGCGTGAAGACCAGCACCGCACCGTCTTCGGCGAGGATGGTGCCGAGCAGTTCGTCCAGCGCCTGCAACTTCTCCGAGCGAGCGGCAGACGCGGTGTCTTCCTTCAGGTAGTGCGCCGGGTGGTTGCACACCTGCTTGAGCCCGACCAACAGCTTGAGCACCGAACCACGCCGCGCGATTTCGGTTGTGCTGCTGCGGATTTCGGCCATCACCTCGTCGGCCACCCGCTGGTAGAGAGCGATCTGCTCCGAGGTGAGGGCAACCAGGTGGTCGGTCTCGGTCTTGGGCGGCAACTCCGGCGCGATACCCGGATCGCTCTTGCGGCGGCGCAGCAGGAACGGTCGCACCAGCCGGGACAACCGTTGCGCGGTCGCGTTGTCCCGCCCCTCCTCCACCGATCGACTCCACTCGGCGCGGAACTCGCCCATCCGCCCCAGCAGCCCCGGCGAGGTCCAGTCCAAGATCGCCCACAGCTCGCTCAGGTCGTTCTCCACCGGCGTACCGGTCAACGCCACCTTGGCGTCCGCGGGGATCTCGCGCAGCGCCTTCGCCGTACCGCTCAAGCGGTTCTTGACGTGCTGGGCCTCGTCAGCGACGACCATTCCCCATCGGTGCGCGGCCAACGTCGACGCGTCAACGCGCATCGTCCCGTAGGTGGTGAGAACGAAACCGCTTTCTGCACCGGACAAAGAGCGCTCCGCCCCGTGAAACCGGCGCACCGGCGTGCTGGGCGCGAACTTCTCGATCTCGCGCTCCCAGTTGCTCAGCAGAGAAGCCGGGCAGACCACCAACGTCGGCCCCACCGCGCGCCGCAGGTGCAGCGAGATCAGCATGATCGTCTTGCCCAGACCCATGTCGTCGGCCAGACATCCGCCGAACCCCAACGACGTCATCCGCTCCAGCCAGCGCAGACCGCGCTGCTGGTAGTCGCGCAATGTCGCGGTCAGCTCCGGCGGCTGCCCGAGCGCCTCCGGTCCTCCGTCAGGATCGGCGATCCGATCGACCACCTCACCGAGCCAACCCTCCCCAACGGCTTCGACGCGGACGCCCTCGACCACCGCGCTGCCGACCAGCACGCTGCCCAAAGCCGGATAAGCCGGGACCGACGGCAGTGCCCGTTCCCGCGCTTTCCGCGCCAACTCGGGTTCGACCAGCAACCACTGGTCACGCAGCCGAACCACCGGGCGCGACTTGGCCACCAGATCCATCTCGGCGTCGGTGAGCGGCGCGCCGCCGAGGGTCAGCTGCCAGGACATCGGCAACGGACCGGATTCCCGCAGGTAGGCCGCAACATCGTCGGGCCGGTCACTGGACGCGGACACCGCGACCCGCGCGTTGAGCTCGCGGGAGAGCTCCGGCGGCCATTCGACGTCGACCCCCATCGCCGCCAACCGCGCCTCGCCACCGCCGAGCAGGTCCACCACGTCCTCGTCGACCAGCTCCAACTCGACCGGCTCGGCTTCGGCCAACAGGCTTTCCAGCGGCGACCACGCACGAGCGGCCCGGCGCACCGCGAGCATCGCTTCGAACGTCGCGCGGTCGCCGAAACCGTGCGCTTCCCCCGCCCACAACGTCTCGGCGTCGACCGCCTGCGTCGGATCGGCGAGGTTGCGCAGCCGGACCACGGCGGTGAACGGAGCTTCGTCGTAGTCGCCGCGCAGCTCCAGCCGCAAGCTCACGCGCAGACCCGCGTCAACGCCCGCAGCGACCTGCTGCGCCCACTCGCGGAGCTCCTCGTCAGCGGTTGTGAGCTCCTGAGCCGCGTAAAGCGATTCGCCGGCTGACCAAGCCGGATTGCGAGGCATCGCGTCGGCGACCGCGTCGAAGAACTCGCGCAACAGCTCCGCAGCGTCGGGCAACATCAACCGATCGGCGTCCGGATCCACCGGCACCGCCCGCGCACTAGCCGGAATGGCGGCGGCCAGCGCACGCAACCGCTCAACGTCGACAACGTCGAACGGCCCCATCCGCCACGCAGCAACACCGCTCTCGTGGACACCCGGCAAAACCCGCCCGCGCGCAACCATGTGCAACGCGAACTTTGCCGCAGCACCCCAAAAACCAGCAGCCGGATGCACGTCCCCATCCAGCGGAACCAACAGCGGCAACGCCTCGACTAGCGGAATCCGACGCACCGGAACGCGCCGAGCAAGGACCGCGCCGTCCTCCAGCAGCGTCACCACCGCGTCACCGAGCTCCCCCACCGAGACTTCAGGCGACCCGCCATCCGGGCCATGAACAAGAAACACCCCCGCCCGCGGCACGTCCCCAACCTCGAACACCACCGCGCACCGACCCAGCCCCACCCGCACCTCCAGATCCGTTGCCCGTACAGCGTACCGTAAACAGCACGCCAACCCCGTTCATTCCCGTACCCCCCGATCCGCGGAGATTTCGTTCTCCCACCGATGTGAACCAGCCCGGGGGGTGGGGTCGTGAGTGCGCAACAGCGCCGGGCTGGCAGGAGATCGGCCGCTGGCCCGGCGTCCTCCGCCTGTCCCCACAAGACGACCGCGACGAAATCCTCATGATCCTGTCACCGCTTTAAGCCAGGAACGGCTGCAGAGCGGAGAACTGTCCCTGTGGGCGAACTGCCGCGAGTGCGGCAGTTAGGTCCTGGCGCCCCGCAAAACCCCAGATCTCAGCAGCAGTTGGCCATGTTGAGATGGAAGGCAGTACCGTAGCCGCCAGATCCGCTGCTGCTGCCAGATCCACTGCTGCTGCCAGTGCCGCTACTGCCGGTGTTGTTCTGGCCCTCGCTGCTTCCCCCGCTGTTGCCGCTCTTGTCGCTGCTTCCACCACAGGGTGAGCACTGTCCGCCCTGCTGGCTGTTGCTGTTCGAGTTGTTGCTGCTGTTCGAGTTCTGGTTCTCGTTGCTGTTGGGCGCGTTCGATCCAGAACCATTGTTCCCACTGTTGGAGCTTTGGTTCGAGCTGTTGTCTCCGCTGTTCGAGTTCTGGTTCCCATTGTTGTTGGGCGCGTTCGATCCAGAACCGTTGTTCCCACTGTTGGAGCTTTGGTTCGAGCTGTTGTCTCCGCTGTTCAAGTTCTGGTTCCCATTGTTGTTGGGCGCGTTCGATCCAGAACCGTTGTTCCCACTGTTGGAGCCTTGGTTCGAGCTGTTGTCTCCGCTGTTCGGGTTCTGATTTCCGGCGTTCGAGTTGTTGCCGCTGTTCGGGTTCTGATTCCCGTTGCTGTTGGGCGCGTTCGATCCAGAACCGTTGTCCCCGCCGTTGGAGCCTTGGTTCGAATTGTTGCCGCTGTTCGGATTCTGGTTTCCGGTGCCGCCTCGATCTGGGCCGGGTACAGGAGGGGCTTGCACTGCGGGCGGTGTTGGCGGCGGGATGGTGGGACCGTTCAGGTAATCCCACATGTGGGAGACGAATGTGGCGGTGGCGGCTGCCAGCAGGACCGTGATCAGGACGTCCCAGCCACCGATCAAACTGGCCAGCCAACCCAGGACGGTTGCCACTCCCCTGATGACCGTCCCGATGAACCCCAAAGTCCAGGAAATGACGTTACCGCAGGTAACTTCAAGGGTCGCTACCATGCCTCCGGCTAGCCCTGCATCGGACGCGACACTCTGGCTCGACTCGACGGCGGTCGTCTCCAAGACCCCGACTTCGGGCGTCAAGCCGGCGGCGTCGGTCGCGGCGACGCTCTTGAGATCATCCGCTGCGGCCGGCACGGCGGGTTCTTCGGCGGCGGCCACCTCCGCAGCGTTGGCGCCTGCGTTCGGCCTGTTCGGTGACGGGAGCGTTGGTGGCACTGTCTCGTCACCGATGTCGGCGGGCCTCGAACTGGGGATTCGGAGCGGTCCTTGCGCAACGGGGTTCCCGTAGTGGTTATCCATCCATTTCGGGTCGCTGCGCATCTTGGCCAGGAAATCCGTGTCCCTCGCCGCGCTGCGCTGCAGCCCTTTCCAGTAGTCCTGGTACGACTCAGCGTCGGCGTACGGGTCGGATTTAGTGGTTCCGCTGAGGTACCAGTTGCGCAGCTCGTCGGTTCGAGCGGACCAAGAGGTGTACGATTTGACTTGCAACGCCTTGAGCTGATCCAGGTCTCGCTGCGCATCCGAAATATTTCCCTGCAGCCAGTTCGCTTCGTATTGGTACGTTATCGGACCGTCGGGATCGTAGATATCGGCGGGAAGGTGTTTTCCGGTCGACATTTTCACGAGGAAGGAATTTTGGCAAGCGTTGAAGAATTCCAACCTGTGCTGCGCATCGTTGATCGAATTCTGCAAGACCTGGCTGAGCAGCTCCCCCTCGCTCGGCATCGTCGCACCTCCCATCGCGGAGTTCGGTTGCTCGGCAGGGATGCACGCCGCCTTGAGCAACCATCTGGCGATGGGCGGGCGACGGTCATCCGCCGCCGTTACGAACCCCTCTGCTCAAGCACACTCGGGCTGGCACCGCCCAACAGAGCCGAAAGTCACCTCTAGGCAGATGCGCGGAACCCGAGCGGGTCGAGCAGTGGTTTCGAGGCAGTTCGCCCCTGGTGCGGCTGGCCGAGGGGGCCCAACGTCCGGCGCAGGAGGTGGAACGCCATGCCAGCTGTGGTGGCGACGTTGCTCGTCGTAGCGGCAGGGGCGGTCGTTGGGCTCGTTGTCGGGCTGATCTCCCAGTTGATACGGGCGAAGCGGAAGGACACGGGCAAGAAGCGACGCGCGCGAACTCCGGGACAGCTCGCCGGGATCGGAGCAGTCGTTTCCGGGCTCGTCTGGGCAGTCCTTCAGGCCTTCCCCCAGACCGTCCCATTCAGGTGATGCGGAGCCGCCGAAGATCAACGGTTCGATCTGCGCTGATTGAAGAGCTCCGCCTGTTCGTGATCAGGCGGAGCTTTTCTTGGGGAGCAACCCCGAGACTTCCCGCTAGCCAGCGATGTCGCCGTGCGCTTCCAGCACTGTCGCGAGCGCGGCTGCGATATCCCGGCGACCGTCGGCGTCGAGGCCACCCAGGAGACAGGCCTCGTTGTCCAGGTGCAGCGGATAGTGCGTCGCCGTGGCCGCAGTGGTGAGGCCCGATGATCGCGACCGTGCAGTCGATCTGCTTGCACGCTGAAAGGGACATCACGACCTGCGGATGGCACAGGGCAACCGTCAGGCTGCCGTTGTCGTGCGCTTCTCTGCTGCCCGCGCGCGGCGGCTTTCCCCGGCGGCGGCCAGGCTGGCGCGGCAGGTGCGAAGGATCTGCCGCGTTGCCGCCGTGTCGGGGGAACAGCGGCAGCGCGTGCAGGTTACGGCAACCGAACCCGTCAGTTCGTCGACCGCGATCGAGGCCTCGGCCTCGCAGCGCCGACACCATCGATGTCCGGTCAGGATGATCACGTGCACCGGCGAGCTGATGCACTCGTGCACCCAGCGCCGGTGGAAGCGGCACGTGATGCGTTCGTGAACCGAGAGCTCCTCGTTTTCCTCCGTCGCATCCTCGAGGGTCAGCCTGTCCGCCAGGCGACGATCGCAGAGGTCTGCATAGCGCTGACCGAACCGCAGAACCTCCGCCGCCGCGGGCTGGGAAGCCCTTGGGGAACGTCGGTGTCGCGGGCCCTCGGCTCGGTCCGGCCAGGCGTGGAGCAGCATCGGTTTCATCACCTCCATCCCTGCTCGTCGGTCAAGACTGGATCTTCGACCAAACCGACGATGCAAGCAGGTAGTTTCCTTTGGCGATCTTTGTCGCTACGTCGCGCGATCATGACCGGCAGCCGTCGCCCATTGGCGGAACACCTGGTACCCCTTGGGCGTGATCATGACTCTGTGGCCCGGTCGCACGAACAGGCTGTGCGTGTCGATGTCGATCAAATCCGCAGCCCACAGACTGTGCAGGGTATGACGGACGTCATCGGCCATTCGTCGGGAAAGGCCCGCCACCCAGTCATATCCCAGGGCGGGTTGACTGAGCCCGTTGTGATAACAGATCTCACCTTCTGACACGGCGCTCAGCGCCCTGTATCGGGCTTCGGTGAAGGTTACTCGGGGGATCGTGCTCACCTTGATCACCTTGGTAGTTCGGGTTGATCGCCGTCGCTTTTTCCGGGGTTTCTCCGGGGTCGACACATATGACGCTAGGGCACTAAGCCCCACGTCGTCGTCTCACTTTGCGACGGGCGCCCAGCCGCAGCGGCCGTGCTCAGGCCAAGGCCTCGGGAGCTGAGCCTGGATCCATCGAGGCAGGTCTTCAGTGATCTTGGTTTGCCGACCTCAGCAGGGCCACGCAGCACACAAGAAGGAAACTCGAGCTTCGATGAGGTGCCACTCGCCAACGGCGCGCATCATGCCGAGATGCCGTACAACTTGATCTTCCGGTAGATGGTCGCTCGCGAGATGCCCAGCAGCGAGGCCGCGCGGATCTTGTCGCCGTCCACCTCGTTCAGCGCTCGGACGAGAGCGTCGCGTTCGAGCGCTTCCCAGTTGGTGAGCACACGGCGAGCGACCGCCTGGCAGGACTCCGGTAGATCTCGCGGCGCAATCTCGCCGACACGCCGCCTTTTCAGCGCCGCGCGCAGCGCTTCTTCGAGTTCAGTGACGTTGTTGGGCCACAGCGCTCGCTGCAGAATCCGCATCGCTGCCGCGCCACAGGTGACCTGGTCGCTGCCAGCGAGGCGACGCAGGAGTTCCGGAACAAGCTCAGCAATGTCGTCGGCTCGATGCCGAAGTGGTGGCACCGTGGTAGTGGCCGAGAACATCCGCATCAAATCAGCGTCAACCGCTCCCAGATTGTCCGATGTCGCAACGCACCACGGACCACCGGTCTGCCCCTTCACCGAGCTGGCGATCTCCACGAGCTCTCGCGCCGTTGCCGGGCTCAAGCGGTCGATATGGCGAATCACCAGGGTGTCGCACTCCCCGAGCTCGATGCCCAGGCTCCTCCTCTGATCCCCGTCGGACCGGGTCAGGTCGACCGCATCGACAACGACCAGTCGAGCGGCCGGGAAGCAGCGGCGGTGGGCGGCCTGGGCGACCGCAAGCTTGCCCACACCGGGCTCCCCCGTGATCAACACCCATGACCGTTGCCAACAATGCTCTTCAACTTCCGAGCACACATTGCGAAACACCGGACTGCTGCCCTTGAGACCGAGCTGGGGCAGGACTGGACGCGCTTGTAGCTTGGACTTCCTGCTGGCGGTCTTGCGGCTGATCTCGAGCACCGCCCCAGCACGCTCAGAAGAGAAGAAAACCGGCCGGCAGCGCAGGGTCACGTCGTATCCGCGGTTGAGGGTGGCATGCCCGACAGCGTCGTGACCAGAATTGGTCAGTTCGGCCACCTTCTCGCGAAGCAAGACGTGGTCGCTGGGGTCCAGCATCTGGGCTGCCGCCGCGTTGCTGATGACCACGTCATTGCTCATGGTCACAATTGCCTTGCCTTTGCGATGGTGGGCCGCCAGGAATTCGTTCAGAAGTACACGCTCGCTCGCACCAGCAAGATCCAGCAGCCGTTGCTCGATGTCCCTCGCCGCTTCCTGGACCAGCGCGCTCATCAACGGCGTCGCGTCGGAACGCTGGCAGGTGACATCAATGATGCCCATTAGTTGACCGGTGAGCGGATTGTGGATCGGCGCGCCTGAGCAGGAAAAGTTCCGCAATGACCCAGAGAAATGCTCACTCCCGAATACGTGGAATACTCGACCCGCTTCAATCGCCGTTCCGATCCCGTTGGTGCCGACATGTTGTTCGGCATAGCTGAATCCCGGGGCCAACTGAATTTGGTCCAACTTCCGGTCGAGGACTCGGTCGCCAGTGCGGCGTGCGATTACCCATGCGTTCGCGTCCGTGAGTATCACGCTCATGGAGACACCGGAAAGCTCCTGCTCGAGGCGGTCGAGCACCGGCCGTGCGGCGCACAGGAGCCGACTTTCAACATCGATATCGCAGGTGTACGGCGGCCGAAGATCGTCAATCCCGACACCGTAGGCCTGCGACCTGTGCCAGGATTCAGTGATCACCCGCCGCACCGCACCCTGGGTAACCTCGCCAACCTCGAGGAACCGGTCGTGAGCATCCTCAAGGGAGGGCGTACCGTGGGCATGCCCCCGGAGCATTAGGCCAACCTCCTCGTCACGGCTTATCAAAACTTATTGTATTCAACCATAATGTGACCCGAATCACATAGTGGTTTAAGGGGTCACGCCACTGGTAACGGAACGCTCGGGGATGTGACGCAGGCACAGTTCCGGTGTCCATGATGTTGCTGACGCCCCGTGATTACCGGAGAGACTGGGCAAGGACCGCAACACTCGCCCGGACGCACGGCGCACATATCTGTTCCGGCGCATGTTCTTCTGCGGCTGCTGCTATGGATGACTATCGCCCTCTTTCACCGGGTCGAGATCTAGATCAACAGCCTCGAACAATCCTGGGTCAGGTCTGTGCACCCACGTCCGGGAAAGCTGGAAAATCGGTAAACCCCCTACGGGTACAAGGCCAAGACCCACCGGCACCCCAACCCTATGAAGGCCAACAAGGGGCACACCAAATCCCGCCGACAGAACTCAGTCCGCGGCAAGCCCAGGACGGCGACCCCGACGACCCGTTCACCAAAGCACTGCGCGGCACCTACAACGAGCTGCAAACCCAGAAGACGGCCACGCTGGCCAGCGTCGCCGAACTCGACAACGCCGACAGCTCCGAACCGAGCAAACCCAGCAGCGACGACGTCGCCCTGCTCGACACGCTGCCCTACCTGACGATGAACCTCGCCCACGCCCCCGAGCAGCTCCTACGACGACTGTTCGAGTCACCCAGGTCACCAACGCGGCGGTAAGGATCAACGAAATCATGATCACTGCACAAGAAACGCCTGCTCAAGCAGGCGCGGATTGATGCCATACGTGCCCCCGGTCGGGTTCGAACCGACACTTGGACGATTTTAAGTCGTCTGCCTCTGCCAGTTGGGCTACGGGGGCCTGGTGGTCGGCACAATGGGGCCGCACCACTACGACGTTGCGACGCTCGGTTCGGTTCCCGGTTCTGGTAATTCGCACCTGGTCGGTTGGTTCACCAACGGCCCCACCCGCCGGTCGCCGTGGTCGTCAGCTCCTCGAAGCGGGTTCTGATCCAGTCGTGGACCGCCGCGGACACCGCCGTCGAGTCGGCTCTGTGCTCGAACCAGCGCCAGTCGCAGTTGACGTTGACCTCGAGGAACACCCAGTCGTCGTCGACGCCGAGCAGGTCGAAGCCCGCCACGCTCAGCCCCCAGTTCCGGCACAGCTCCAGCAGGCGCTCGGAGAGCTCGGCGGGGACTTCGACCGGTTCGACCACCACCGATTCGGGGTCGACCCACAGCTGCGCCGGGTCCAGCTTCTGCACCCGGAAACCGATCGTGCGGTCGCCGACCACGAACACGCGCAGCTCGCGGTCCGCGTCGAGGTACTGCTGCACCAGCACCGGGGCCTGTTCGAGGACTTCGCCGGAGCGGCGGATGTCCAGCGGCTGCGGGAACAGTCCGCGCAGCGCGCCGGGTTCGGGCTCTAGGAGGTGATGGCCGGCCGTCTTGACGATGCAGCGTCCGCCGCCGGGACGGCTCCGGCCGGGCATGGTGGTCACCACGGTGCGGGGCACGCGCAGGCCGACCGCCGCCGCGTCCTGCAGCTGGGTCAGCCGGTCGAGGTGCTCGCTCACGTGCACCGAGTTCACCCGCTCCCAGTCGTTCCGGCAGGACAGCCAGTTGGCCACCGCCCGCCACTGCTCGCGGACGTAGGCGCCGTGCACCGTGGTCGGGTCGACCGGCACGGAATCGATGTCGAAGTGCCGCCGCCAGACCAGCACCGGGCGCAGCAGCCAGCGCTGGAACTCGATCAGCGGGGTGTCTGTGTAGATGGTGAGCGGCAGTTCCAGGCAGCGGTCGGCGTCGATGCGCACCATGCGGATGTCGTGCTCGGCCAGCGCCAGGGAGAGCTCGTTCATCTCCATGTCGGCGGCGCGGGCCAGCACCAGCACGCACGGTACGGGGTCACCGGGATCGTCTTCCACCAGGTCCGCGGCGAACATCCGCTCTTGGAAGTCCAGCGGGGTGTCGGGGGCTCGGAAGAAGTAGTCCTGGCCCTGCAGCAGCATCGGCGTGGGGCGCAGAGACGGCTCGGAGACACCTCCGGTGTCGGCGGGCTGCGCCTCGGCCGATGCCATCGTCAGTCGTCCTTCTTCCGGAAGACCTTGGCCGCCTCGCGGTAATCCGCCGCGAAATCGGCGAGCGGGCCCTTCTCGACCGCGCCACTGCGCAACAAGGCAGCCAGTTCCTTCAGCGTCAAGGGATTCATCCCTTCTCCCGCACGGCACACCCTTTCAGGCGAACATCGAGGAACAGTCTTCGATTACTCGCTACGGGCTGTCAAGGGTATCTGATCATCAAGTAGCCCGCACAGAGCAGAACTACGGCGCAAGAAAGCCGCGTGCCGGTGCGACACGCGGCTTCGTCGCCTCTGCCCCGACTGGACCGATCAGCTCTCCGCAGCGTGCTCGAACGCAGCCCGCGGGTTCTGGATCTGGCCCATGGACACGACTTCCCGCTTGAACAGGAAGGCCAGCGTCCAGTCGATGATGATGCGCAGCTTGCGGTTGAACGTGGGCATCCGGCTCACGTGGTACGAGCGGTGCATGAACCACGCCACGAAGCCCTTGGCCTTGAAGCCGTAGACGTCGGCGACACCCTTGTACAGCCCCATGCCCGCGACCGAACCGGCGTAGGCGTGCCGGTATTCCTTGGTCTGCTTGCCGCGCAGCGCCGACAGCACGTTCTTGGAGAGCTGGTTGGCCTGCCGGACCGCGTGCTGAGCCGACGGCGCGCAGGTCGCGCCGGGGTTCTCGTCGGTCTTGGACAGGTCCGGCACCGCGGCGCAGTCACCAGCGGCCCACACGCCCGGCAGGCCCTCGACCTGCAGGTGTGCGCTGGCCTTGACCCGGCCGCGCTCGTCGAGCGGCAGGTCGCTGTTCTTCAGCACCGGGTTGGCCTTGACGCCCGCGTTCCACACCAGGGTGTCGGTGTCGAACTCCGTGCCGTCGGAGAGGACCGCGTGACCGCCCTCGACCGACTTCAGGAAGGTGTTCAGGTAGACCTTGATGCCGCGCTCTTCCAGCGCGTTGACGACGTAGACGCCCATCTTCTCGCTGACCTCGGGCATCACCCGGCCAGCGGCTTCGACGAGCACCCAGGACATGTCGTCGGGCTTGATGTTGTTGTAGTAGCGGGTCGCGAAGCGGGCCATGTCTTCCAGCTCCGCCAGCGCCTCGACGCCCGCGAATCCGCCACCGACGAAGGTGAAGGTCAGCAGCCGCTTGCGCAGCTCCTCGTCGTCGGTGTTCGCGGCGGCGTCCATCTTGCCCAGCACGTGGTTGCGCAGGTAGGTCGCTTCGCCAACGGTCTTGAGCCCGATGCCCTCCTCGGCGAGGCCGGGGATCGGCAGCAGCCGGGAGACCGAACCCAGCGCCACGACGAGCACGTCGTAGGCGATCTGCTCTGAACCGGTCTGCGGGTTGGCGACCGTGACGACCTTCTGGTCGTGGTTGATCTCAGTGACAGCGGCGGTGACAACGTGGCACCGCTTCAACACTCGTCGCAGTGGCGCTACCACGTGGCGGGGCTCAACGTTGCCCGCGGCCGCTTCCGGGAGGAAGGGCTGGTAGGTCATGTGCGGCTGAGGATCGACGACCGTCACGGAGGCTTCCCGGCGCCCCAGCTTCTTCTGCAGCTGAAGTGCCGTGTACATGCCGACGTAACCGCCACCGAGGATGAGAATCCGCGTGGGATCGGATTTACCAGCCATGCTCCACATGGTCGCACCACGTACCGTGTTCGCGCTGCGCCGACCCCCCTTAATGTGACGCCAGTCGCGGGTGGTCTCGATCACGATCAACGCGGCGTGCACGGGCAAACGCGCTGTGTACGCACCCGGGAGGGGTGGTGTGCGGTGGTGTCACGATGACGCCACCGAGGTGTCATGAGGGCTGGTTCTGGCCACCATACCGAATCTTTCTCGGCAATGCCCAAACCCGAGGACTACCTGTCCGTTTTCCCCAAATTCGTTCACGCGACGTTCACTCCGCGCTGCCCGCCGGATCACGAACCTTCCCCCAACAACCAATCCCGCAGTTGCCCGTCATCGCCGAGCCGCACCAACTGGACCAAATCCCAGTTCAGACGATGATTCGGAGCATCGCGGAGATGCTCTTCCCAATCATCTGCGTATTCGCGCGGCGCCGTGACCATCTCGCCGATCGCCTCGTCGACTGTGTCCCCATCAGCCGCCACCGGGAGTCCGGGGATGAACACCGAACAACCGTCGTCCTCGCGAACCACCTGCGCACGCGAAGGCAGTGGCGAAACGAGCGAACCGCGAAACCGCTCGCCCCGTTCCGCCGCCCCCAACAAGTCCATGAAATGTGCACGAGCTTCTGCGGAGCCGTCGAAGTTCAATGTCACCGTTCTCCCGTCAGCGCTCGACCAAGTACTCCTCGGCGGGGATCTGCGGATCCGTTAGACGTGGCGGACTACTACTCGTTCGTGCTTTGGTCGTTCTGGTTCGTCGACGAGTTGGTTGAGATCGTCCGGGTCTCTGGTCAGCAGAACCACCGGGCGCGCGAGATCCAAAGCCGTCGCCGCGACTACCACGTCAATCGCGCAGCGATGACCGGACAAGCCCGTCGCGCCGAGGATTTCTCCAGCCCTGCGGGCGATTTCGGCCGATACCAGAACGACGTCGATGCGCGAGAGCACTCGATGCACCAACGTCCGGCCATGCCGTCCGTGCCTCCGCCAGCAGTTCTTCGCCACCTGCGAAGACGTTGCGGCAGAAAGTTCACCCCAGCGTGTTGGGCGGCACCGCGAGCTCAGGCCTCGGCGGCCTCTGTTGCGACGCGCTCCAGGCGGGCTCGGTAGTCCGCCCACCAGGCCTTGTCCGCGGGCGGCATGTTCTCGTTGCCGTTGACCAAGCCGACCTGGCCGTCGATGAGCTCCCGGACGATGTCGGCGTGTCCGGCGTGGCGGTGGGTCTCGGCGATCACGTGCACCAGGATCCGGTGCAGCGTCACCTCGCTCCGGTCGGCGGGCCACCACGGCACCTTGCCCGGCGCGTCCAGTTCGAGGGCGTCGATCGTGGCGTCCGCGTGCTCGCACGCCTGGCGGTAGAAATCGATGACCCACGCGCGCGACTCGTCGGCGGTCGCCCACATGTCCGCGTTGTGCTCGGCGTCCGGCTCCAGCCAGCGAAGCGGCTGCGGGAACGGCCGGTCGAACACGACGCCGAAGTACCCGGCTTCCATGCTCGCGACGTGCTTGACCAGCCCCAGCAGGTTGGTGCCCGTCGGCGTCAGCGGGCGACGGACGTCGTATTCGGAGAGCCCGTCGAGCTTCCACAGCAGCGCCTCGCGGGCGGCCTTCAAGTAGAGCTTCAGTTCAGCCTTCGGATTCGATCCCGTCATGCCGCGAAACTTCCCACGCCACACCGACATCCACCACCGAATTAAGTGTTCGCGGCCCGCAGCGAGAATCGCCAGGTAGCGCGGGAACCGGAGTCGGTCCGCACCGAACTCGCCCAGATCGGCCGAGAGCTGACCGAGCGCCACGCATCCAACGCCCGGTCCTACCCGGTCAGCGACAGCACGTACTGCTGTTCCGGCTTGCCCGATCGTGGATGCGGTGCGGGGCGCCCGACGGCCCGCCAACCAGCGCTTTCGTAGAGCCGGACCGCGCGGTGGTTGTCGACGTAGACCATCAGCTGCGCGTGGGTGAATCCCCGCGCCGAAAGCTGGGACGGCAGCTCCTTCACGAGCGAGGTGCCCACTCCCGAACCCCACGCGTCCGGGTGAACACCGACGTAACTCACCTCGGCAGTCGACGAGTCCACCGGCTCGACCGCCGCGAACCCGAGCGCCGCGTCCCCCACGACCGCAACGAGCAGCAGCGACCGGGGAGACCTGTCGAGCACCCCTTGGATGATCGGCGTCGCGAACTGCAGCGGTGCGACTTCTTCCTGGTCGCGCGCCGCTGTTGCTTCCGCCCAGATCCGCGCCGCATCGGCCACGTGAGTCCGCGAACCGTCGATCACCCGCACGTCCACAGCACACCTCCTACTGCCGCCGGAGCAGCAGGCAGACGAATCCGAGCACTCCGCGATACCCGCTCAACCAGCCACTTCGTGGCGATCCATCCGGCCAGCATGGCCATCGAGCCCACCGGCCGCACCTGAATTTCGCGGCTGAGGCCGCTCACGACCAGTCGGCGATCACCGCGCGTCCTTGGGGGACGGCGAGGTCGAGCAGTCCGGGGAACCGGTCTTCGAGGTCTTCTCGGCGCAGCCGGTTCAGGCGGCGGGTTCCCTCGTTCCGCTGCTGGATCACGCCGGCTTCCCGGAGAACCTTGAAGTGGCCGCTCTGGGTGGACTTGCTGACCGGCAGTGCGAACGTCGCGCACGCCAGCTCGCCGTCGGGTCCGACCTCGGCGAGCCGGGCGACGATCGCCAAGCGCACCGGGTCGCTGAGCGCGGCCATCACGCCGGTGAAGCGCAGCTCATCGCGTGCGGGATGGACCAGTTCGGTCGCGGTGCGGCTCGCCATGCCTCCATCGTAGCGAACCATGTTCGAGATTTCCGAACATGTGTTATGTTCGGAAATCTCGAACACAGGGAGAGCAGATGTCACCCCACCGCGTCGGTTCACCGCTGGCCAGCTCCGCGGTGGCGCAGCTCCTCGGCTACGGCCGCCCGGCGCGAACGCTGGAACTCATCGGACTTCCGCTGCTGGCAACGGGTTTGGTACTGCTCGCGGCGGCCGGCGAGCTGCGTTCGCTGGCGTTGCTGCTGATCGCGACCGTCATCGCCGGGATGGACAGGGGCTGGCGTTCCTCGGCGGACTCACCGCGGTCAACCAGGCCGCACCCGCCGATCGCCACGCCGACGTGCTGTCGAGCTTCTACGCCCTCATCTACCTCGGCGTCGGACTGCCCGTGATCGGTGTCGGCTTCCTCGCCACCTCGATCGGCCTGCTGCCCGCCGTGCAGGCCTTCGCGGCCCTCATCGCAGTGCTGTGCCTGGTGCTGCTGATCGCCCTCGCCGAAATGAGCCGCCGCCCTCGTCTGAACCACCTGGAGATCTCATGAACCCGAGCGCCCTCGAAGCCGCGTACCGCGAACTGATCCGGACCGCCGAAGCGATCACCGACCCGCTACCCGAAGACGCCCGATCGCAGGTCGACCGGACGATCGCCCACCTCGTACTCAGCGACCGCATCCTCATCGCCGCAGCGCACGACGTCCTCGCCGGAGGCACCGCCGTCGTCGACAACCGCGAAGCCATGGACCCCGCAGCGCTCGACGGGCTGATCGGCAGCACCTCCCACCAGCAGCGAGTCGACCTCGTGCGCCGCAACGCCAAGGACTTCACCGCGCTCATCAACCGAATCCCCGAGCACGCCGCTGTGCGGATGAGCATCGTCGATCGCGACGGAAACCCCGTCCCCGACCAACAATTCACGTGGAATGAGCTGATCCACCTGCGCGCAACGCAGCACCTGCCCGGACATGCCGCCAGACTCGCCGAGCTGGGCTGATCTTCCTCATCTGCGCGTCAGGCAATAGGTTTCACCTCATGCAGCCGCCCCGCGCAGACGTGCACCATTCCGCTTCGTCCTGGCAGCAGCCCTGTCCTCCGGAAGCTTCGCCAGGACGAAGCGCACTGGTCGAAGAGACCGCGAAGCGCATCCTGGCTCTCGGCCAGGGACGTCTGCTGGTGGGGATCGACGGCTTCACCGCCGCGGGGAAGACCAGTTTCGGACATGAGCTGGCTGCGTGGATCAGCGCTGCCGGACGACCGGTGCTCCGCGCAACCCTCGACGACTTCAAGAACCCGTGGCGCGACCGGCATTTGTACGACCGGGAGTCCGGCGAGGGTTACTACCGAAACGCGTACGATTACGCGTCGGTCAAGCGCCTGCTGCTGGCCCCCTGCAGGACAGCGGGAACGGCATCCGCGGCGCTGTGCAGCATCGACCCGCTGACCCAACGCGATCACTCGTCGGAACTGACGCCGATCGACGCGGACGCGGTGCTGATCGTGGACGGCGTGTTCGCCTTCCGACCGGAGATCGACGAGTACTGGGACTTCCGGATCTGGCTGCAGGTGGACGAGGAGCTGTCCGTCCGACGAGGCGGCGAGCGCGACCAGAACTGGGCGGGATCCGAAGCGGAGTCGATCCACCGCAACAGGTACCTGGTCGCCGAACGCATCTACCTCCGAGAAGTCGACCCCCTCCCCAAGATGAACACCATCATCGACAACTCGGACTTCGCCCACCCGCACGTCGTGGCGCCATCTAGCACCGAGGCGTGACCGTCCAGCTCGGTTCGAGCTCGAGGCGGTAGCCCAACCTCGCTGAGCACTCCCACAAGCGCCATCACGCTCCAGGAGCGACTAGCTCCACCCTGCAGTAGCTCGTCGCGGTGCGCGCGAGTCGACCATCTGCCGTCACGAGCGGGATACCGCGAGCCTCCGCCAATGCCACGTATGCGGCGCCATAACCGCTGATAGCAGCGCGAAGCTGCCACATGCGAGGAAGCAGCTCGTCGAGCGAGACGTGCTCGATACCGAGCACTGGAAGACGATCAACCGCTCGGGCCGCCTGATCTTCTTTGATCTTGCTGCCCAGCGTGAGTCCGCGGACAACCGAGAAGACCTCCGCCTTCCAGTGCTCAGGAGCAGCCCACTCGACATCCCTGCCCAGCACAGCTCTTGCGCGGCGCCCTCGCTCGTCCGCGTAGAGCAGCATGTTCGCCAGCACCGAGGCGTCGACCACGATCACGCCGCGCCCCCTGCCCCGGAACGGCCAACCCCACCATCCAGATCGTTCGGCCTCGCTTGCTCCAAGAGCGCTGCAGCATCGGGCGCGTCGTCACCGGCACCACCGCCCTCGGCGAGGTCGCGTTCGATCTCGGAAAGGAGCTGCCGGTTACGGCTGAACGCCGCCTGCCGCCGCAGGACACCCAGCAGAAAGGCCTGCAAGGACTGCCCGCTCTCACGCGCATCCTGCGCGAGAGCATCTTTGACGTCCTCTGGCACATCTCTAATCGTCAGCACAGCCATGAAGTCATTTTGCAGTCATCATGCATTCGAAGTCAAGTCATCGTCACCGGTCAGCCTCAACACCCAACACAACCTCGCCTACTGCGAAATTCAGGCTTGATCTCGAGTTATCTGGAAGTTCTAGCGTGACGGGCAATCGATCACACGAGACGAGGAGCGCCCGATGACCGCGGTCTACCGAGTGGACAAGTTCGACGTTCCCGAGCAGGTTCGTGACGAGTTCTGGACCCATGTCCGCCGGACTCATGCCGTGCTGCGGGAGCAGACCGGCTTCGTCGACGACGTGCTGCTGGAACAGCACTCGGGCCCGGGCCGGTTCAACGTCGTCACGATCGTCAAGTGGTCGTCAGCCGACGACCTCGCGGGAGCGCGGACTGCGGTGCACCAAGTCCACCGAGCAGCCGACTTCGACCCAGCGGAGTTCTTCACCCGCACCGGCATCGAAGCAGACCTGGCCAACTACACCGAAGCCGACCGCTAGCAGGCGGGACCTCGTCTCCAGCACCCTGACGCGCTCCGCGAGGGCGACACCTTCCGTCACGCGGACAGAGGCTGGATTCGGTCCAACGTGCCAGCGAGGGCGTCCTTCTCCCGCTCCAGGTCGTAGCGCGACTGGAGGTTGAGCCAGAACCGCTCGGAAGTACCGAAGAAGCGTGCGAGTCGCAGAGATGTGTTCGCCGAGATCCCTCGCTTGCCGTGCACGATTTCGTTGATCCGGCGCGGTGGAACGCCGATCGCCACCGCCAGGCGGTGCTGGGTGATGCCGAGCGGCTCCAAGTACTCCTCGGCCAGGACTTCCCCGGGGTGGACCGGAGGCATGACGAACTCGTCAGACATCCTCAGCTCCCTTCAGTGATAGTCCACGATCTCGACGTTCTCCGGGCCAGCCGACGTCCACTCGAAGCAGATGCGCCACTGCTGGTTGATGCGAATGCTGTGCTGACCAGCCCGATCTCCACTTAGCTTCTCCAGCCGGTTACCCGGCGGGATGCGCAAGTCCTCCACGGTCTCCGCCGCATCAAGGATGGCGAGCTTGCGCAGAGCCGTCCGCTGAACCCTCTGATCGAGAACCCGCGAACGACGCCGTTGCCATACACGCTCGGTCTCCTTGTCAGCGAAAGATCGCAGCATGAGTTTAACGTAGCACGTTATTAACGGCAACCGTTAAGCGCCAGCGGTGCCGCACCTCACCCCCGCCAGCTGCTTCGCGTACTCCAGGACGACCCGGAGCATCTTCGGGGCGAGTTTCCCGGTGAAGGTGTTCTGTTGGCTGACGTGAACGGATTCACAGAGACCCCGTTGGAAGCAGCGCGCCGCACGCTATCCGCCAGCTTGACATGCACCCTGTTGGCTGCCTATTTTTTAGGCAGCCAACAGGGTGCCTTTCTTTGCGATGCGTGGGAGCTATGGACGAGGTCTTCAGGGCGTTGGCCGACCCGAATCGGCGTCAGCTTCTCGACAGCCTCAACTCCCGCAACGGGCAGCGTCTGCGCGAGCTGTGCGCGGGCCTGGACATGGCCCGGCAGTCAGTCAGCAAGCACCTCGCGGTGCTTGAGGAGGCCAACCTGGTCACCACGATTCGTCGCGGCCGGGAGAAGCTGCACTACCTGAACGCCGCGCCGATCAATGCGATCGCTGATCGCTGGATGCACCGGTACGACCGGCGTCGCGCGGAGGCACTCTCCGACCTCAAGCAAGCATTGGAGTCATCACCGATGAGCGAAACCGCGTTCGCATACACCACTTTCATCAAAACCACACCGGAGCAGCTGTGGCAGGCCCTCACCGATCCAGCGTTCACTCGCCGATACTGGGGGGTCGCCTTCGAAACCGACTGGCGCCCGGGATCGCCCATGGTCTGGGAGGAAAACGGGCACCGCACCGCTGATCCGGACCAGGTCGTGTTGGAGGCCGAGCCGTACCGTCGGCTCTCCTACACGTGGCACACGCCGACCCCGGAATGGGCTGCCGCCGCCGGCATCGACGACGACGTACTCGCCACGCTCGCCGCCGAGACCCGGTCGAAGGTCACGTTCGAGATCGAACCGTTCGGGCAGACGGTCAAGCTCACCGTCATCCACGACGACTTCCCCGATGGCAGCATGATGCGACAGATGGTCAGCGCCGGTTGGCCACACCTGCTCTCCGACCTGAAGACGCTGCTGGAGACCGGCGCCACCCTACCGCCGGTGCCGGACGAGGCATGGCAGAGCTGACCGGGGAAAGGCCCAGCTGTGTCCGCATCCACAGTCGGCACGGCTAGCGACGCCCGACAAAATTTGGGGTCACCGCGCGTCGTCAACCAGTCGCGCCAGCTGCTTCGCTCGTTGCAGGACGCCGCGCAGCATCTCCGGGGTCAGCTTTCCGGTGAAGGTGTTCTGCTGGCTGACGTGGTAGCAGCCGAGGAGGTGGAGGGGGTTTCCTCCGTCTGCCGCTGGAAGTTCGGCGTGGGCTTCGTGGCCGAACTTGGGGCGGGGGCGCGGGATTCGCCACGCCGCGTCGGCCAGGACCGGCAGGAGGGCTTGCCAGCCGAAGGCTCCGAGGACGATCACCACTCGCAGGGTCGGGCGGAGGAGGTCGAGCTCTTGGACCAGCCACGGGCGGCAGGTGTCTCGTTCGGTCGGGGTCGGCTTGTTGGCCGGCGGGGCGCAGTGCACCGGGGCCGTGATCCTGGTGTGGAAGAGCTGCAGGCCGTCGTCCACGTGGTGCGCTTCGGGTTGTGACGCCAGGCCGACGTCGTAGAGCGCCTGGAACAGGACGTCGCCGCTGCGGTCTCCGGTGAAGATGCGGCCGGTGCGGTTGCCGCCGTGGGCTGCCGGGGCCAGGCCGACGATGGCGATCGCGGCGTCCGGCGGGCCGAAGCCGGGGACCGGGCGGCCCCAGTACTCCTCGTCGCGGAACGCCGCGCGCTTGACCTCGGCCACCTCCTCGCGCCAGGACACCAGGCGCGGGCAGGCCGTGCAGCGGGTGATCAGCTGGTCCAGGTCGGACAGCCGAGATGCGGTTGGGGCGGCGGTGGCGGGGTCGCCGACGGGGTCGGTGACCAGCCTGGAGGTCGTGGCGGGCACCTCTCAAAAATCGCAGAAAACCGGTTCAGCGGCACGTAATGTGGTCGGCATGGCAGCCAGCGCGGACAAGACCGACGAGAGCAAGGAAACGACCATCCCGGCGGAGCCGGCCGACGACCTGGTCAGCACGCACCACTCGATCGAGGTGGACGGCGCGGAGCTGTCCTACACCGCCACGACCGGGCGCGTCGTGCTGCGCGAAGAGGTGCACGCCGACGGCAAGTTCGACGGGTTCAAGCCCAAGGCCGAGGTCTTCGTGACCTCCTACGTCGTCGACGCCGAGCCCGGGACCACCCGGCCGGTGACCTTCGCGTTCAACGGCGGCCCGGGGTCCTCGAGCGTGTGGCTGCACCTCGGGCTGCTCGGCCCGCGGCGCGTCGTCTCCGGCGATGCCGGCGACCTCGCCCCGCCGCCCTACGGGCTGGCCGACAACCCGGAAACCCTGCTGGCGCACAGTGATCTGGTGTTCATCGACCCGGTGTCCACCGGGTACTCGCGGGCCGTCGCGGGCGGCACGCCGGACGACTTCCACGGTTACAAGCGCGACATCGAGTCCATCGCCGAGGTGATCCGGCTGTGGACCACCCGCAATGGCCGGTGGATGTCGCCGAAGTACCTGGCCGGCGAGTCCTACGGCACGCTGCGCGCGGCGGCGCTGGCCGAGCACCTGCAGTCCCGGTACGGGCTCTACCCGAACGGCCTGCTGCTGATCTCCTCGGTGCTGGACATGGGCACGATCCGGTTCACCGAGGGCAACGACCTGCCGTACTCGCTCTACCTGCCGACCTACGCGGCGATCGCGCACCACCACGGCAAGCACGGCGACCGGCCGCTGCGCGAGGTGCTCGACGAGGCCGAGGAGTTCGCCGCCAAGGAGTACCAGTGGGCGCTGGCCCGCGGCGCGCGGCTGTCCGACGAGGAGCGGGCCGACGTGGTGCGCCGGGTCGCGGAGCTGTCCGGGCTCTCCGAGGACTACGTGGAGCGCGCGAACCTGCGCATCGAGCACATCCGGTTCTTCACCGAGCTGCTGCGCGACCGGCGGCAGACGGTGGGCCGGATGGACGGCCGGTTCACCGGCTGGGAGCCGGACGCGGCGGGTGAGCACTTCACCGACGACCCGAGCATCTCCGGGATCCTCGGGGCCTACGCGGCGTCGATCAACCACTACCTGCGCGAAGAGCTCGACTACACCAGCGACCTGCCCTACGAGATGATCACCAGCAAGGTGCAGCCCTGGTCCTACAAGGAGTTCGAGGGCGCGAGCGTGTCCGTCGTGGACAAGCTCGGCGCGGCCATTCAGGCCAACCCGCACCTGCGGATCCACGTCGGCTGCGGTTACACCGACGGCGCGACGCCGTACTTCGCGGCCGAGCACGTGCTGGCCCGGCTGCCGATCCCGGCGGAGCTGCGGGAGAACATCGACGTCCGCTACTACCCCGCCGGGCACATGATGTACGTCCACGAGCGCTCGCGGCTGGAGCAGTCCGCGCACCTCGCGGAGTTCGTGAACGGCTGATCTCGGCGTACCGCTGGGCCCGCTCCGGTGGGCTCAGCGGCGGCGGGCCTCGACCAGCCAGGCCGCCGAGTCGTAGAGCACGCCGCGTTCGGTCTGGTGGCCGGCTAGATCCGCGCGCAGGTCGGCGACGGCGCGGGCCCGCTCGCTCGCGTCGAGGTCGGCAAGCAGCCAGGCGTGCTGTTCGGTGATGAAGTCGCACGCGTCGTCCACGTCGCGGCCGAAGTACATCGGTTCGGCGAGGCCGCGCAGCTGCACGTCGGCGAATCCGGCATCCGAGAGCAGTTCGCGGACCACGCCGGGATCGCTCAGCGAGAGCGGGCTCGGGCCGCGCGAGGGCGGCTTCGGCAGCTCGCGTCCGGCAGCCAGCAGCGTGCGGAACGCGACCATCCACTCGATTCGCTCCATCGGCTGCCAGGTCAGCAACGCCAGGCGTCCGTCGGGGCGCAGCGCCCGTGCGATGTTGCGGAACGCCGCGACGGGATCGCCGAAGAACATCGATCCGTGGCGGCTGACCGCGATGTCGAAGTGCTGCGCGGGGAAGTCGTGCACCTGCGCGTCGACCTGCTCGAACGCCACGTTGGTCAGCTCATCGCGCGCGGCCAGCTCACGCGCCAGCTCGATCATGCTCGACGACAGGTCCACGCCCAGCACCGAACCGTCGACCGCCCGCCGGGCCGCATCCCGAGCCGTCTGCCCGCTACCGCAGCCGATGTCGAGCACCTTCGAGGCGCGGTCGATCCGACCGGCGTCCAGGAACGCATCCTGGTAACCCGCGACACCCTCGTTGAACCGATCCGCACGGGAAGCCCAGAAATCGCCCTGGTTGCCGTTCCACGCGCGGAGTTCCGCCACATTGGACTGATCAACTGCCGGGCTGCCGCCCATGATTCCCCCAGAGGCCGTTTCGGAAAGAGCGCAGCCGTGAACCCTACGCGGTTCAACCGACTGATCAACCGGTTTTCCACCTCAGAGCGGACCCGTGGAACCGCGGTCAGCGACACCGGGATCGTCAGGACACCACTCCGCCCTCCCCAGCCGCGCCGGCTGATCATCGAGCTCGCGCCGACCACGACGTCCACCGGACCGACACGCATCAACGGTGCACCCGAGCAGCCAGAAGGTCCCGCTCCGCCAACCAGAACGGGACCTTCTTCAACGGTTGATGCGCGGTCAGCGCGGGTCGACCTCCTGGACCTGCGCGTTGCCGTCCCAGTCACCGGCCTGGTCCTGGTCGGCGTTGTTGGTCTGCGACGGCCCGGTGTTGGCGACGTGGTCACCGTTGCCCTGCTGCACCACGACCGAAGGCGAGGTGTTGTTGTTCGTCGGCTTGCTCACCTGGACTTCGTTCTGGTTCTGCACCTGGGTCGGAGAGCCATCGTCCTCGACCGACTGGGCTTGGGTGTTGTCCTCCCAGTCACCGGCCTGGGTCTGGTTCGCGTTGTTGACCTGCGACGGCCCGGTGTTGGCGACGTGGCTACCGTCGCCCTGCTGCACCACGACCGAAGGCGAGTTGTTGTTGTTCGTCGGCTTGCTCACCTGGATCTCGTCCTGGTTCTGCTGCTGCGTCGGGGAGCCATCGTGTTCGCCGTCGGCCATCGCCGTGGCCGTCGCTCCCAACAACAGCGGGAGGCTCACCGTGAGAACGGCCACCACTCGCTTGGCAGTGCGCATCGTGACACTTCCTTCCATGAGAACCGGATCTGCGGCGACGAACCTCGCGCCGACCAATTCAGACCGATGAACCAGCTCGAATGCTTTCCACCGATCCGCACCGGTCACCATATCGCCCGCACAACAAAGCACGGCAACTCGAAATCAACATGACCACCTCATGCGGTGAGGCGATATCCCCGATATGCGCCGCCGCCGCAAAACGATCAAAATAACCGACATTCGCCCAGCTCAGAGGCTTTTCAATAGATCGGGCCTGGACATGTCGAGCACTTGCTAGCATTCCCCCGATCGTCCCGCCATTCAATTCCAGCCGAACAGATTACCACCACTCGCATGAATTCGAAGAAATCGCGAAAACAATTCCACTCGCAGCATCATCGCGCCGATTTGTCGATGACGACGATGGCGAGCCCCGGCCGCTCCATCCCGGATGGCACCCCGCGCGGGGTCATTCGACTCCCGACCACCCCAGATCCGCCTGGGCGCAGTGCCCGCGCGATGTCGCGGAACGCCGCAACCGGATCGCAGCCGATGTCGAGCACCTTCGAGGCGCGGTCGATCTCTGCCCGGCAGGACATCTCACCCGGGAGCTAGCGGGTGGAACCCGCGCTCGCCTCCTTCGCGTGGCTCAGCAGGAAGACCTTCGGCGCGACGCGCTCCATGTTGCCGTCCCGCGCAACGACCATGCCCGCCGCGAAGTCGACGAGCTGTATCGCCTCGGCGTTCGTCAGGTCCGTCAGGTCCATCAGCACGGCATTGCCCTGCCGGAAGTAGTCGCCGACGTGGTAGACGTCGGCGTAGTTCTGCGGGTGCAGCGTCTTGACCACACCCCCAGTCTTGCTGGCCTCGGCCGGAAGTCAACAGGAAACACGTCCGTTCGGGTCGATCTCCTTGACCTCGCCGAACGATCAACCGAATGCTTGCCGGGGCAAACGTTCGCACCGCCAGCCCGGGAGGCGCTCCGTGTGTGACCTGCACCATAGCGACCACGAACATGCCGCACCGCAGAGCGGATTGAGCCGGCACCAAGTGCTCCAACTGCTCGGCGCGGCCGGCGTCACCTCAGCAGGACTGGCGATGGCCAGCGATCCGGCGATGGCTGCGACGACCGGCGACACCGGCACCGCGATCGGCTACACCCCACCGACCGGACTGGCCAAGGACACCCCGGCCAAGCGCGGCGCGCTGGCCTGGATCGACGCGCACGACAAGGACATCACCGGCCTCAACGACGAGGTCTGGGAGCACGCGGAGCTGTCCCTGCGCGAGTGGAACTCCTCGATCGCCGAAGCGGAGTTCCTGCGCCGCAACGGTTTCCAGATCGAGTGGGGCGCGGCGGGCTTCCCGACGGCGTTCGTCGCGACCTTCCGCAACGGCAATGGGCCGACGCTCGGGTTCAGCGGTGAGTACGACGCGCTTCCCGGTCTGTCGCAGAAGAAGGGCGCGGGCCAGCACGACCCGCTCGTCTACCACCACGACCCGTTCGCCCCGACCTACGGACCAGGGCACGGCTGCGGCCACGCCGCGCTCGGCTCGGCCGCCGCAGGCGCGGCCGCGGCGACCGCCGAGGGCATGCGCCGCAACGGAGTGGGCGGAACCATCAAGTTCTTCGGCTCGACCGCCGAGGAGCAGCTGATCGGCAAGGCCTACGCCGTCCACGAAGGCGTGTACCGCGGGCTGGACGCGTTCCTGGACTGGCATCCGGGCACGACCAACTCGACCGGCTGGGGCACCAGCAGCGCGCTGACCGCGGTGACGTTCACCTTCCTCGGCGTGTCCGGGCACGGCGGGATCCCGCTGGGCAACAAGAGCGCGCTGGACGCGGCGATCATGCTCGCCACGATGACCGAGTTCCTGCGCGAGGAGCACCTGGCTCCGTCAGGGCGGCTGCACTACGTGATCAACAACGGCGGCGACGCGCCGAACGTGACGCCGGAGATCGCGCAGATCTCCTACTATGTGCGGGAGGGCAGCCCGGAGCGGGTCAAGGTGCTGTTCGACAAGGTCGTCTCCTGCGCGGAAGCCGCCGCGCAGGCCAGCCAGACCAAGGTGCAGCACAAGATCACCGCGGCCTGCTGGAACAAGCTGCCGTCGAAGTCGGCCGCCGAGCTGCTGCACGAGAACATGCTGCAGATCGGACCGCCGCGGTTCAGCGACGACGATCAGCGGCTGGCCCGGCAGATCCAGGCCTCGCTCGGACTGCCGGAGAAGGGCGCGGCCACCGAGATCGGTGAGCTGGAGCCGCCGAACCCGGTGTTCCTGGGCGGTGGTTCCACCGATGTCGCCGACATCAGCTGGCAGGTTCCGACCGTCAGCCTCGGCACCGCAGTCGCCCCGCTCGGCTGCAAGACGCACAACTGGGCGTTCGCCGCGACCACCGCGGCCCCCATGGGCCACGCGGCGCTGCTGTCCGCGTCGAAGTACCTCGCGGCACTGGCGATCGACCTGCTCACCCAGCCCGAGCGGCTGCAGGCGCTCAAGGACGAGTTCGCCGAGCGCACCAAGGACGTCGAGTGGCGCAGCATGCTGCCCGCCGACTTCGAGCCGCCGATGTACGAACCCCCGGAGTGGTTCTTGAAGCGCACCCGCCAGTCCTGGCCGCCGCGCAACATCACCTGGCCCCCGCCCCGCGTGGTCTCCCGGGAGAAGTTCTCCTCCCTCGGGCCGGACCTCGCGCCCCAGACCTGACGTGGGGGTGCTGCGGGTGGTGCCGTGAGTGGTGGGAGTACGGCACCACCCGCAACCCGCGTGGTCAGGGCAGGTCGCGGCGGACCGCTTCCGTTGCGCTGACCAGGTTCTTCAGGGCCGGCTCGACCTCCGCGTAGCCGCGGGTCTTCAGACCGCAGTCCGGGTTCACCCAGAGCCGGTCCGCCGGGACCGAGCGCAGGGCCGCCCGCAGCAGGTCGGTCACCTCCGCCGCGTCCGGCACCCGCGGGGAGTGGATGTCGTACACGCCCGGCCCGACGCCGCGGCCGAAGCCCACCTCGTTGAGGTCGTCCAGCACCTCCATCCGCGAGCGGGCGGCTTCGATGCTGGTCACGTCGGCGTCCAGCGCCACGATCGCGTCGATCACGTCGCCGAACTCCGAGTAGCACAGGTGCGTGTGGATCTGGGTGGAGTCGGCGACGCCGGAGGTCGCCAGGCGGAACGCCGACACCGCCCACTCCAGGTACGCCTCGTGCTGGGCCGCACGCAGCGGGAGGAGTTCGCGCAGCGCCGGCTCGTCCACCTGGATCACCCGGATCCCGGCCGCCTCCAGGTCCTGGACCTCGTCGCGGATGGCCATCGCGACCTGCGCGGCGGTGTCGCCCAGCGGCTGGTCGTCGCGGACGAACGACCAGGCCAGGATGGTGACCGGCCCGGTGAGCATGCCCTTGACCGGCTTCGACGTGAGCTTCTGCGCGTAGGTCGCCCACTCGACGGTCATCGGCTCCGGCCGGAACACGTCGCCGTAGAGGATCGGCGGTCGCACGCAGCGGGATCCGTAGGACTGCACCCAGCCGTTGGCGGTGCTGATGAACCCGTCCAGGTGCTCGGCGAAGTACTGCACCATGTCGTTGCGCTCGGGTTCGCCGTGCACCAGCACGTCGAGGCCGATCGCCTCCTGCAGTTCGATCACGCGCTTGATCTCGTCGCGCATCCGCTGCTGGTAACTGGCCCGGTCGATGCGTCCGCCCTGGAACGCCGCGCGCGCCTTGCGGACGTCGGTGGTCTGCGGGAACGAACCGATCGTCGTGGTCGGCAACGGCGGCAGCTGCAAGGACTTCTGCTGCGCCGCACGCCGCTTCTGGTAGTCGCCGCGCTGCGAGTGCTCCGGCCGCAGCGACTCCAGCCGCGCGCGGACGCGGTTGTTGCGCACGCGCGTCGCACCCGCCCGGTCGGCGATGGCGTCGCGTGCGGCGGAGAGCTCGTCGGCCACGACGTCCCGACCGTCCCGCAGAGCACGCCCGAGCACCACGACCTCGTGGATCTTCTGCGCGGCGAAGGCCAGCCAGGACTTGACCTGCGGATCGATGTCCTCGACCTGAACGTCGTAGGGCACGTGCAGCAGCGAGCACGACGTGCTCACGGCGACCTCACCGGCCAAGCCGAGCAGGGTGGCCGCCGTGGTGAGCGCGCGGTCGAGGTCGGTGCGCCAGATGTTGCGCCCGTCGACGAGCCCGGCGACCAGCGTCTTGTCCCGCAACCCCGGCACCCCGGACAGCGAATCCACAGTGGACGGATCGGTCACCAGGTCCACGCCGAACGCTTCAACCCGAGTTCCCGCGAGTACCCGCAGGGCCTCGCCGAAGTCGCCGAAGTACCCCGCTACCAGCAGCTTCGGCCGTGCGGACAGCCCGCCTAGCTGCCGATAGGCATCGCCGAGCGCCTTGAGCTGCTCGGGCGTGCGGTCAGCGGCGAACGCGGGCTCGTCGAGCTGCACCCACTCGACCCCGGCGCGGTGCAGCTCGCGCAGCAGTTCGGCGTAGGCCTCGAGGAGTTCAGGCAACTTGCCCAGCGGCTGGAAGGAATCCCCCGCGGCGGACTTGGCCAGCAGCAGGAAGGTCAGCGGACCGACCATCACCGGGCGCGTGGTCACCCCGGCCTCCAGCGCCTCGCGGTACTGCTCGACGGGCGTGCGGTCGGCCAACGAGAACTTCGTGCCCGGACCGATTTCCGGCACCAGGTAGTGGTAGTTGGTGTCGAACCACTTGGTCATCTCCAAAGGCGCCACCGCATCCACGCCCCGCGCCATCGCGAAGTAGGTGTCCAGCGGTCCGAGTCCGAGCTCGGTGTAGCGCTTGGGCACCGCACCGAAGGTGACGGCGGTGTCGAGAACCTGGTCGTAGTAGGAAAAAGTGTTGCTGGGCACCGAGTCCAGGCCGGCGTCGCGCAGCCGGCGCCAGGTGTCGACGCGCAGGTTCCGGGCGGTTTCGCGCAGTTCCGCCTCGCTGGAACGGCCCGCCCAGTAGCTCTCCAGGGCTCGTTTCAGCTCTCGCTTCGGGCCGATCCGGGGATACCCGAGTACGGTCGATCCGATTTTGCCGGTCAAGTCCTCACCTCGCGAGCTCGACATCAGGGGTGCCGAGGTCGTGCGGGCGTGGACCAGCGGGCAGGCAGCAGCCGCTCGTCGGTCAGGTCCTCCCACGAGACCTCGAACCGCGCCCACCGGTCAGCGGGCGCACCGGCGGCAGGTCTTCGGACTCGCGGGCGCTCTCCGAATCGGAGATTCCTATTGGCCGTCGCTTCCCAGAAGTTGGCGTCCAGTGCTCGATGACGGCGGTCGTTCCCGCTCACCGCTGCGGGGCAGTCCCGGATTCGCACCGGGTTCCCTCTTGCCTCGTCCCCTCCCGCTGCGCGGAAGCGGACGAACCACCAGCACTGCCAAGGCTATCCACCGAACCCCCGTTGGCAAGGCCCGTCCAGTATCCGGCCGCCGTCCACCGCGGCTGAAGTCGATCTCTCCGATGCTGAGATCCACGCCACACTCGATCAGCCCCGCTTCGGAGATGTAGTATCTGTACTACATATCGACGAATGTACATTACAGAAGGTACTGGGGAAATGACAGCTACCAACGACCACGCGATACCGCCATCCACCGATACGACCGTGCTCGACGTTCGCGACCTGCGGATGAGCTACGGAACGACGGACGTGCTCAAAGGCGTCGACTTCACCGCGCGCCGCGGTGAAGTCCTCGCGCTCCTGGGGCCCAACGGGGCGGGCAAGAGCACCACGATCGAGATCCTGGAAGGCTTCCGGATGCGGTCGGGCGGCGACGTCCGAGTCCTCGGCGCCGACCCGGCGCACGGCGACGAGCGCTGGCGGGCGCGGCTCGGCGTCGTGCTCCAGTCCTGGCGCGACCACGGCAAGTGGAAGGTGCGCGAACTGCTGTCACACCTGAGCAGCTACTACACGCCCTACCGCAAGCCGTGGAACACCGACGACCTCGTCGACGCGGTCGGGCTGACCGAGCACGCGGACAAGCGCATCCGGCAGCTCTCCGGTGGGCAGCGGCGCCGGCTGGACGTGGCGATCGGCATCGTCGGCCGCCCGGAACTGCTGTTCCTGGACGAACCCACGGTGGGCTTCGACCCGCAGGCCCGGCGCGAGTTCCACGACCTGGTGCACCAGCTCGCCGACGAGGACACCACCGTCCTGCTCACCACGCACGACCTGGACGAGGTGGAGAAGCTGGCCGACCGCATCTTGATCCTGGCTGGCGGCCGCATCGTCGCCGACGGTTCCGCCGACCAGCTCTCCCGGCAGGTCACCGCCGATTCCGAGATCAAGTGGTCCGTCGACGGCCAGCGGTTCGTGCACTCCGCGGCGGACGCGACCGCCTTCGTCCGCGAGCTGCTCGCGCAGCACGGCGAATCCGTAGCCGACCTCGAAGTGCGCCGGGCAACCTTGGAGGACACCTACATGGCGCTGGTGCAGGCGCACGAGTCCGGGCACGGCGAGATCGCCGCGCTGCCGTTCGCGAACGTGGAGGTGAACCGGTGAACGCCAACACCGTGCGTGTCGGGCTGCAGCGAGGGTGGATCGAGTTCCGCCAGACCTTGGCCAACCGGCAGGACCTGATGGGCTACCTGGCGCCGACCGTGATCCTGCTCGTGGTGCTGTCCTCCCAACGCAGTTCCGTCGTGAACGGCGTCGCGCTCGGGATGACGAGCGTACCCGGCGCGCTCGGCATGACCATCGCGCTCGGCGGGCTGATCAGCACGGGACAGATGCTGGTCACCGAACGCGAGGACGGCACGCTGCTGCGGGCCAAAGCCGTGCCGCACGGCATGTTCGGTTACCTGATCGGCAAGATCGTGCTGATCATCGGGATGACCTTCATCAGCATGGCGATCCTGCTGATCCCGTGCCTGGTGATGTTCGAGGGCTTCACGCTCGGCCTGGGTTCGTGGTTGGGCGTGCTCGGGCTGACGGTCCTGGGCCTGACCGCGACGATCCCGATCGGGGCGAGCCTCGGCTCGCTGTTCAACACACCGAGCAGCATGGCGCTGATGTTCCTGCCGATGATGGGACTGGTCGCGATCTCCGGGATCTTCTTCCCCATCACCGTCTTCCCGGAATGGGTGCAGTGGATCGCGCAGGTCTTCCCGATGTACTGGCTGGGCCTGGGCATGCGCTCGGCGCTGCTGCCGGACGCGGCGGTGACGGCCGAGATCGGCGAGTCCTGGCGGCACCTGGAAACTATCGGGATGCTCGGCCTGTGGGCCGTGCTCGGACTCAGCGTGGCCCCGGTGATCCTGCGGCGGATGGCGCGGCGCGAGTCCGGTTCGATCGTGGCAGCGCGGAGGGAGAAAGCCATGCAGCGCGTGCGCTGACGGCGGAGGGAACATGAGCGAGACGATCTACAACCGCATCGCGATGCTGCGCGCGGAACGGGGAACCTCCCGCCGCCAGCTCGCCGAGGCCCTCGGCGTGCACTACCAAACGGTGGGCTACCTGGAGCGCGGCGAGTACAGCCCGAGCCTCCACCTGGCTTTGCGCATCGCGGAGCACTTCGAAGTCCCGGTGGAGGTGGTGTTCTCCACCCACCCCTTCCCCCGCCTCGGAGCGGACAACTCCGCCTGATCCGGTGGGTCGTGCGCCAGGGCTCGGCATTCGGGACAGACCCCGATGTCACTTCGAACGGCCATGGTCCCTTCCTGACGTGACGAGCAGACCAGCAGATCAGACGTCGCCACCGTAAGGACTCCAGCCACTGGAGAGTCAATCAGCTTTCCGGGGGCGGTGGGCCGGGCGCCGGGAGGGGTGACGCCCGGCCCACCGGGGAGGTCCGGTGCCCGCGAGGTCGGGGGATTCGGGCACCGGACCAGCTCAGGGATCCGACCGGAGGTGATGACGACCGGTGGACTCGACTTGTCGCCGTCTCTCCGCCTCGACCTCATCGATCAACTGCCACACGTTCAGCGCCCCATCCCCAGCACCACTGTGCTGCGCCCGCGCCGGCCGAATGAACAACATGCTCGCGATCAGCACGTTGACGAGCACGAGCGTGGTCACCTGAAGCCAGAACATCCCCGTCCCCATTCCTTCGCCAAAAGTCGCGTTTGTGCAGGTCAGATGTCGTGAGTGCGCAGCCGTGCTGGAGCACTGCCACGCACTCACGACCACCTGGCGCTGATCCGCACCCAGCAATCCATGCAGGTGTCCTGGTCGATCCACTCCGACTCCGGCGGAAGCCGCTGCACCTGCCACGCCTCAACCTCAACCCCGCAGAACGACGCCACCGAGTCATGAGGCTCAGCCCGCTTCGCAGCAACGCCAAAGGCATGCCGCCCAACGCCAATCGGCCGCCAGAACCAGTCCACCCCGAAGAAGTCCCCAGCCATCGCCCTCTCCCAACTTGTTGCAATCCCACTTTAATGTGATTGAAGGTACTGTTGAGGCGCAAGGGAAACGATCAACTGCCACGCGAAAGGGTGTAACCCTCGTGGGCAGACCGAGTGCGATGCTCTACGGCATGCCAACACCGACCGTCCGGCGACTCCTCGTAGGCCACCTCCTGCGTCACGCGCGGGAGCAGACCGGTCTCGACCTCGACGCTGCTGGCAAGCTCATCGGGAAGACCAACAGCACGATGAGCAGGATCGAACGCGGCCACACCGCGTTGCCGCAGCATCTGCTGAAGAAGCTCGCGAACGGCTACGAACAACACGTGCCGAACGCTGTCGACCTGGACGAACTCCTCGATCTGGCACGAGGAAGCCAGGACCGCGGTCGGTGGTCCGGCTATCGATCCGTGTACTCCAAGTACTTCCGGATGGCCGTGGACCTCGAAGCGGACGCTTCCGCGATCTTCCAGTACCAGACCGAGATCGTGCCCGGCTTGCTTCAAACAGAGGAGTACATCCGCGCGCTGTTCACCACGGCCCAGCTGCAACTCAGCGATCAGTCCACTGAGGATGCCGTAGAAGCACGCTTGGAACGACAGGCCGTCCTGACCAAATCCAATGCACCACAGGTCAGCTTCGTCCTATCCGAGTCCTCGCTTCGCCGCCACGTGGGCGACCGGAAGCTGATGGAAGAACAACTCCGCAACGTAGCCGAGATCGCACGACTCAAGAACATCCAAATCCAGGTTCTCCCTTTCGACGCAGCAACAGCCCCACGTGCGACGCATGACTTCAAGCTGTTCCGCGTACCGTCACCTGGCAACGCCGGACCTCTCGAATTCGTCTACGTCGAGGACTTCACAGACGGCCGCTACCTGGACGGACACGAGGACGTCCACGCCTACACTCTGCTGTGGCAACAACTCGTTGCGGCTGCGCTAGATCCGGTTGAATCCGAGAAGTTCATCCTGCGCGTCGCGGACGAGTTCGCTCGATGAAGTCGTGGAGGCCAGCGATGACGAACTGGCGGAAGTCCAGCTATTCCCAAGGACAGGGCACCTGCGTCGAGATCCAGTGGCGCAAGTCCAGCTACAGCCCGCACAACGACAACTGCGTCGAGGTCGGACTCGGCTTCGACGCAGTTGGGATTAGGGACACCAAGGATCGCGATGGCGGGCAGTTAGCCGTCGATCCTTCGCGGTGGCACGCGTTCCTGCGTGCCATCAAGGACGGCGCGCTCGACCAGTAAATGACTGAAGGGCCCCTCCGACCAGCGGCCGGAAGGGCCCTTCACCTCGTTCAGTTCGCCGTCAGGACACCACGTGGGGGCGTTCTTCTGCGAAGTGGCAGGCCGAGGGGTGGTCGCCGAGGCGGACCTCCAGCTGCGGGATCTCCTCCGCGCAGCGGTCCTGGGCCTTCCAGCAGCGGGTGCGGAAGCGGCAGCCCGAGGGCGGGTTCGCCGGGCTCGGGACGTCACCGGTCAGGCGGATGACCTCGCGCTTGCCGCGCAGGGTCGGGTCCGGGACCGGCACCGAGGACAGCAGCGCCTGCGTGTACGGGTGCTGCGGGTGCTCGTAGATCTGCTCGTCCGTGCCGACCTCGACCATCTTGCCCAGGTACATCACCGCCACCCGGTCCGACAGGTGGCGGACCACCCCGAGGTCGTGGGCGATGAACACGTACGACAGGCCGAACTCCTGCTGGAGGTCTCCGAGCAGGTTCATCACCTGCGCCTGGATGGAGACGTCCAGCGCGGACACCGGCTCGTCGCAGACGATCACCTTCGGCTTCAGCGCCAGCGCCCGGGCGATGCCGATGCGCTGCCGCTGACCACCCGAGAACTGGTGCGGGTAGCGCTGGATGTGCTCGGGGTTGAGCCCCACGACCTCCAGCAGCTCCTGCACCTTGCGCCGCCGCTCGCCCTTCGGAGCCACCTCGGGGTGGATCTCGAACGGCTCGCCGACGATGTCGCCGACGGTGCGGCGCGGGTTCAGCGAGGTGTACGGGTCCTGCAGCACGATCTGCATGTCACGCCGCAGCTTGCGCAGCTCGGACCCGCGCATCTTGAACATGTCTCGGCCCTCGAACAGCGCGCTGCCGCTGGTCGGCTTCTCCAGCCGCATCAGCACCTGCGCCAGGGTCGACTTGCCGCAGCCGGATTCGCCGACCACGCCGAGGGTTTCGCCCTTGTTGAGGTCGAACGACACGCCGTCGACGGCCCGCACCTGGCCGATGGTGCGCTTGAACAGCACGCCGCGCGTCACCGGGAAGTGCTTGACCAGGTCCTTCACCTGGAGGATCGGCTCAGCCACGGCTCATCAACTCCTCCGCGAAGTGGCAGGCACTGGTCCGGCCCAAGCCCAGGTTGTGATGCGCCGGGACCTCGGCGCTGCAGCGATCCTCGGCGCGCGGGCAGCGCGGGTGGAACGGGCAGCCCGACGGCACCTTCAGCAGGTTCGGCGGCAGACCCTTGATCGTCTCCAGCTCCTGCCCCTTGAGGTCCAGCCGCGGGATGGACCGCATCAGGCCCTCGGTGTAGGGGTGCCCCGGCTTCTTGTACAGCGAGTACGCGTCGGAGGACTCCACGATCCGCCCCGCGTACATCACCACGATCCGGTCCGCGACCTCGGCGACCACGCCCAGGTCGTGGGTGATCAGGATCAGGCCCATGCCGCGCTCGCGGCGCAGCTCGTCGAGCAGGTCCATGATCTGCGCCTGCACCGTGACGTCCAGCGCGGTGGTCGGCTCGTCGGCGATGAGCAGGTCCGGGTCCAGCGCCAGCGACATCGCGATCATCGCGCGCTGCCGCATGCCGCCGGAGAACTGGTGCGGGTACTCCTTCACGCGCTGCTTGGCGTTCGGGATCTTCACCTGGTCCAGCAGCTCGACGGCCTGCTTCGTGGCCTCCTTGCGGGACATGCCCCGGCGCATCCGCAGCTGCTCGGCGATCTGGAACCCGACCGTGTAGACCGGGTTCAGCGCCGACAGCGCGTCCTGGAAGATCATCGACATCGACTCGCCGCGCAGCTCGCGCCGCCGGCGGTCGGTCGCCGTGAGCACGTCTTCCCCGCGGTAGCGGATCGCGCCGCCGGTGATCACGCCCGGCGGCATGTCCAGGATGCCCATGATGGTCTGGGCGGTGACGCTCTTGCCGGAGCCGGATTCACCCAGCACCGCAAGCGTCTCACCGGCATCGACGTGGTAGTTGACCCCGTTGAGGACCTTGGCCACCCCGTCCCGGGTGCGGAACTCCACGTGCAGGTCCTCGACCTCCAGCAGGCGCTCCGCCGAGTCCTTTTCGTCCACAGTAGACAAAGCGGTTTCTCCTACTTCTGCTTCGGGTCGAGCGCGTCGCGCACGGCATCACCGAGCATCACGAACGCCAGCACGGTAACCACCAGGAACGCCGCCGGGAAGACCAGCAGGTGCGGGGAGGTCTGGATGTACTGACGGGAGTCGGCGATCATCACGCCCCACGACACCACCGGGGATCGCAGCCCCAGCCCGAGGAACGACAGCGTCGCCTCGACGGCGATGAACGCACCGAGCGCGATCGTGGCGTACACCAGGACCGGCGCCAGGCAGTTCGGCAGCAGGTGCCGCAGGATGATCCGTCCCGACCCCGCGCCCAGGGCGCGCGCCGCCTTGACGTAGTCCTGGTTGCGCGCCGAGATCGCCGCGGACCGCATGATCCGCATCGAGATCGGCCAGGACAGCAGCGAGATCGACAGGATCACCAGCGAGGTGATCTTGACGGCGTCGGGCGCCTCGGTGGCCGGGTTCAGCGTAGTCAGGATGACGATCGCGCCGAGCACGAACGGCAGGCCCAGGAAGATCTCGCCGAACCGGGACAGCAGGCTGTCCAGCCAGCCGCCGAAGTACCCGGCGATCAGGCCGAACACCGAACCGATCAGCACCGTCACCGCGGTCGACAGCACACCGACGACGATCGACGCGCGCGCACCGTAGATGGCGCGGGCGTAGATGTCGCGACCCTGCGTGTCGTAGCCGAACCAGGCCTCCGCCGACGGCTTCTGCCAAGCTCGGGACAGGTCCCCGTGGTTCGGGTCCACCGAGGTGAACAGCTGCGGGAAGACGGCCATCACCAGCAGCACGAAGATGATCCCCATCGAGATCAGGAAGGTCGGCCGCTTGCGCAGGTCGCGCCAGGCGTCGCCCCACAGACCGCGCGGCTTCTCGAGCTTGGCGGCGGCCTTGGCCGCTTCGGCCGCGGAGCCGGACGGAGCCGGATCCGAAGCCAGACTGGAAGTGCTTTGTTCAGTCATATCGGATCCTCGGGTCGAGAACCGCGTAGAGCAAGTCCACGAGCAGGTTCATCAGCAGGTACACCAGGACCAGCAGGGTCACGATGCCGACCACCGTGGTGCCTTCTTTGGTGAGGATGGCCTTGTAGACCAGGCCGCCGATGCCCCGGATGTTGAAGATGCCCTCGGTGACGATGGCGCCGCCCATCAGCGCGCCGAGCTCGGTGCCCAGGAAGGTGATCACCGGGATCAGCGAGTTGCGCAGCAGGTGCACGCCGACGACCCGCTTGGGCTCGAGGCCCTTGGACACCGCGGTGCGCACGTAGTCGGCGCGCTTGTTCTCCATGAGGCTGGTGCGGGTCAACCGGGCGACGTAGGCCATCGACGTGCTGCCCAGCACGAAGCCCGGCACGATCAGCTCGCCCCAGGTGGCCTGAGCGCTCACGCTCGGCTTGATGATGCCGAGCTCGGTGCCCAGCACGACCTGCAGGATGAACCCGGTGACGAACACCGGCAGCGAAATCAGGAACAGGGTCGACATCAGCACGAGGCTGTCCAGGAACCCGCGCCCGCGCAGACCGGTCAGGATGCCGGCGCTGATGCCGA
Source organism: Saccharopolyspora sp. NPDC002376 (assembly GCF_053593195.1). Lineage (NCBI taxonomy): Bacteria > Bacillati > Actinomycetota > Actinomycetes > Pseudonocardiales > Pseudonocardiaceae > Saccharopolyspora > Saccharopolyspora sp. NPDC002376. The sequence continues at coordinate 52,326 of NZ_JBSFBZ010000003.1, read as the reverse complement.
TCAGCGCGGCAAAGGCCAGCGCCACGATCGCCAGGCGCAGGGTGATCGGGTACGCGTCGGCCACCAGCTGGTTGACCGGGATGCCCGAGAAGGTCTCACCGAAGTCACCTTGGAAGATCTGCCCCAGGTACTTGAAGTACTGAACGATCACGGGGTCGTTCAGGTTGTACTTCTCGGTCATCTCCGCGATGTAAGCGGGCGGGCACGGCCGGTCCCCGCAGCGGCCGGCGAACGGATCACCGGGCAGTGCCCAGATGAGGGCGTAGATGATGAATGTGGTCCCGATGAATACCGGGATCAGCTGCAGCAACCGCCGCAGCACATAGCGTCCCACGTGAACCTCCTCCAGGACGCAAGCCGGGCCCGGCCCGAACTGGTCGGGCCGGACCCGGGCTTACCCGATCAGGACTTCAGCTTGACGGTCTTGAAGTTCAGCATGCGGTCAAAGGTCACCGTCGCACCTTCGAGCCGGTCGGACCAGCCGACGGAAGCCTTCTGGTCCCAAAGCGGGATGGACGGCATGTCCTTGGCCAGGATCTTCTCCGCCTCGGCGTACAGCTTGTTCGCCTCGTCCTCGGTCGGGGCCTGGTCGGCGCGGTTCATCGCCTCGTCGAACTCGGGGCTCGAGTAGCGCATGTAGTTCGACGACGCGTTGGTGCGGTAGACCTTGCCCAGGAAGGTCTCGGCCGCCGGGTAGTCACCCAGCCAGCCGAAGCGGAACGGCCCCTTGTGCGCGTTCTCGTCGTGCATCTTCAGGAACTCGGAGAACGTCGGCACCGGGTTGAAGGTGCAGTCCAAGCCCAGGTTGTTCTTGAACTGGCCGCAGATCGCCTCGATCCACTCCTTGTGACCGCCGTCGGAGTTCGAGGTGATGGTCACCGGGCCCTTGAAGCCGGTCTCGGCCAGCAGCTGCTTGGCCTTCTCCGGGTTGAACTCGCAGAACTCACCGCAGCCACCGGACGGGTAGTCCGGGATGGCACCGTCCACGACCCAGCCCTTGGCCGGCTCGTAGCTGTTCTGGAAGACCGTCGAGGTGATCTGCTTGCGGTCGATCGCCATCGACAGGGCCTGCCGGACCTTCGGGTCCTTGTACTGCGGGTCGTACAGCGGAACCTGGAGCGCGTTGTTGCTCAGGATCGGCTTGGCCTCACCGCGGTCCTGCAGGTCGGTCTTCCACTTGTCACCGACCATCGCCGACGGCGGCAGCTGGTCGATGAAGTCGAGGTTGCCCGAGACCACGTCCTGGTAGGCGGTCTCCAGCTCGTTGTAGATGCGGAACTCGATGCCGTTGATCTGCGGCTTGTCGCGGCCCGGGTAGTTGTCGTTCTTGACGAGCTTGATGAAGGTGTTCGGCTGCCGCGAGTCGAACTTGAACGCCCCGTTGCCGACCGGGCGCTCCTCGAAGGCCTTCGGGTCCTTGAAGAAGCTCTCCGGCAGCGGCGAGAACGCGGTGTAGCCGAGCATCGTCCGGAAGGTGGTGAACGGCGCGTCGAGGGTGACTTCGAAGCTCAGCGGGTCGATCACCTTCAGGCCGGACATCTCCTTCGCGGTGGGCGGCGGCCCGCTGCCGTCGTCCTCTCCCCCGCTTGGGTTGACCTCCCGGAAGCCCTGGATGTGGTCGAAGAAGGACGCAGCGGACTGGCCGTTCGGCGCGTAGGCGGCGTAGTTCCAGGCCTTGACGAAGCTCTCCGAGGTGACCGGGCTGCCGTCGTGGAAGGTCCAGCCCGGCTTGAGCTTGATCTGGTAGACCTTGTTGTCGGTCGTGTCGATCGACTCGGCGACCTCGTAGTACGGCTCGGTGGTCTTCTCGTCGTACCCGACCAGGCCGCTGAACATCATCTTCAGCACGTTGCCGCCACCGGTCTCGGTGGTGTTGCTCGGCACCAGCGGGTTCTCAGGCTCGGTGTGGTTGACCGACACGATGCCGTCTTCGGCACCACCACCGCCGCCACCGCCGCCGCACCCGCTGGCAAGCAACCCCACCGCCAGCGGGGCCGCGACCCAGGCGACCAAGCGTCGTTTCCGCATTTACCGTCCTCCTGTTTCCACGCGTGCTCGGAAGTCGCCTTCCCAGACATCACGCGCGGCGGAACATTCACCGCCGCGTCAGACGAGCGTAAACATAAAGGAGAACTACATCACGGCGATGCCCTGTCACAAAGCCGTCACTTTCTGATTCGATACAGCAGTTCTTTCACCCAAAGGTTGGAATCAATCTTCCACAATGTGAGAACTAGCTGATAGACAGTGCTATGCCATCCAGAATGTCGTGCTCACTGACAGTAACGCCGGTAATCCCCGCCCGCTCCGCCAATTCCTCCGCGAGAACCTTGATCACCAGCGCACCGCCGCCGATCACATCCACTCGGCCGGGGTGCATAGAACCGATTGCGGAGCGTTCATCGTGCGACATCCCGAGCAGTTCCTCGGTGATTCGCTCAATCCTATTGTGGGAAATATGGGAAAGGTGAATGGCGGCCGGATCGTATTCCGGGAGTTCTTGCGCGATCGCGGACAACGTGGTGGCCGTTCCCGCCACGCCGACCCACGTCTTGACGCCCGAGCAGTCCACCGCCGCGAAGGCCTCGTCGAGCACCTGCCGGGCCACCTTCTCGGCCTCCCGCACCTCCTCGTCGGTGGGCGGGTCGCTGTGCAGGCAGCGCTCGGTCAGCCGCACGCACCCCACGTCCGCCGAGTACGCGGCCGCGATGTCAGCGCTCGCACCGTCCCAGGTGCCCACCACGACCTCACTGGAGCCACCACCCACATCGGTGACCACGAACGGGCCATCCAGCGGATCGAGGTCACCGACCGCGCCGGTGAACGACAGCCGGGCCTCCTCGTCGCCGCTGATCACCTCGGCGTCGACGCCCAGGGTCTCCCGGACCATGGAGAAGAAGTCCTCGCGGTTGGACGCATCGCGCGTCGCCGAGGTCGCGACCATGCGGATGCGCTCGACGCCCTTGCGCACGGAGATCCGGGCGTAGACCTCCAGCGCCGCCTTGGTCCGCGCCAGCGCCTCGTCGGCGAGCCGCCCGGTGGAGTCCACGCCCTGCCCGAGGCGGACGATCCGCATCTCGCGGTGCACGTCGCGCAGGTCGCGCCGACCGTCTTCGTGCACCGTTACATCGGCTACCAGCAAGCGGATCGAGTTCGTCCCGCAGTCGATCGCCGCCACCCGTGACATCTGCGTCCTCCTCCGCTTCGCGCAGCCCTCACGGTCAACGCTACTTGCCCGGAGCAAGCGCTCCGAGCCCCGCCCGCGGGGCTGTGAAACTCAGCGCGGAGAAGTGGGAATTCCCGTTGTGCAGGTCCCGATGACGCCCGGTGTGCCGGTCGAGACGTAGACCTCCTGGCCCGGTGCGAGGGTCGTGGGATCGGTGGTTCCCGGCTGGATCTCGGTGCCCTGCGGCGGCTGCGAAGGGGAGAACTCGCCGCGGCCAAGCACGGCCGGATCGCAGGTGCCGAGCGACTCGATCCGCGCCGGAGCGGGGTCACCCGTTTCGGGCAGCGTCGTCGGAGGCTCGGTGACGGACGGTGGCGTCGGCCGGGCACCGCTGGCGGGCTCCGGCGGGGTCTCCGGTGCCGGCGGCGCGGGAGACCCCGCCGGAGGGGTTCCCGGCTTGGCCTCGGAGGCCGGATTCTCCGGCTGCGGAGGGGCCGGCTTCGCCTCCGGCGGCCGGTTTTCCGACGGCGGTGCGGCGGGCGCTGGGGTCTCCGGCTTCGGCTCGGGCGCCGGTGCGGGGCTCGCTTCAGGCGGTGGAGCTTCCGAGGACGGTGCGCCAGGTGCAGGCTCCGCAGGTTGCGTGCTAGGCGCCTGAGTTTCCGGCTTCGACTCGGGCGGCCGGGTCTCCGTCGGTGTTCCCGGCTTCGCGTCGGACGGCGGCGGCTCAGACGCGCCCGGCTGCGTCGGGCCAGGTTGAGTCGGCCCCGGCTCGGTCGGGCTCGGCGACGGGGTCAGGTTCGGCGGCGTCGGTTCCGGGACGCTCGCCTCGCCGGGCTCGTGCGGCAGTGCTCCACCGGCGATCGGCGGCAACTCCCCGGGCTGGGTCGAGGGCGCTGCGGATTCCGTCGGCGGCGGTTGTTCAGCAGACGGCGCCGGTGGTGTTTCCGGCGCCGGTTCCTCGGGCATGGCCAGCACTGCGGGGCCTTCGGGAAGGCGCTCGCCCGCGAGCACGTCATCGACCGCCGGCGACAGCTCCGACGGCGTCGGCAGCGCGCCGTTCGCGTAGGCCGTCGCCCAGATCAGCACCGTGCGCACGTAGCGCTCGGAGTGGTTGTAGCGGAACACCGCCGCCGCCAGGTCGCGCGGATTGCGCAGGTCCCCGCCACCGCTGCACAGGTACTGCCCTGCTGCCGCAGTGGCGTCGTAGACGTTGTGCGGGCTGGCGACTCCGTCGCCCTTGCCGTCCACCGCGAACTTCCGCCAGGTCGACGGGATGAACTGCATCGGTCCGACCGCGCGGTCCCACACCGGGTCGCCGTCGAGCGCGCCGCCGTCGGTGTCCGGGATCGCCGCGACGCCGGGACCACCGGAGAGCCGAGGCCCGAGGATCGCGCGCGAGGTCGTGCCCAGCACGTCGACGCTGCCGGAGCGGGCGTGGCCCGATTCGATGCGGCCGATCGACGCCAGCACCGACCAGTGCAGCCCGCAGCCCGGGTTGCGCTCGTCGGTCAGATCGGCGGCCCGGTGATAGGCGTTGAGCACGGTGTCCGGGATGCCGAGCTTCCCGCTGGGCAGGTCCAGACTCCGTCCGGAACCGCTGGCCAGCTCGTTCGGATCGCCCGCCTGTCTCAGCAGGTCCTGGCTGGGTTTCCGGGCCCGCGGCAGGTTCCCGGTGACGCCCAGCTCCCGCAAATCGGTCTTCCCCTGCGGGGCCTGCGGCGCCGCCTGGAAGGAGCTCGACGCTCCGAACAGCGTCACCGGGAGCAGCAACGTAGGGGTCAGCGCGGTGACCGCGACCCACCTTCGCGCCCGGTTCCTGGACACTCCGCTGATGAGCGGAGCAGTTTTCCACATGTGCCTGCCGTGGCGCTTTTTGCGAGCCGTCACTAGTCCATCCCCCGACCTGGACCGTTCACCCCGAAATTCGGATGGCCTCCTGGATACACCACCAGGTGGACGATCGCCGGATGGCGGGCCAGGACGTCACCCGTCCGTTCGGCCGCGGCTCGACCAGTGACAGCGGCGCGAAGCGCCACCTCGGGGGTGGTGGTCGGGCGAGGGGTCGGCACTGTTCCGACTGCTCCGACTGGGCGGTGCGATCCGCCGATTTCCCGCCGACCGGACCGGATCTGCCTACTCTCCGAACATGACGCTCATCCACGAGCCGGCCGCGCTCGGCACTCACCAGGTGGAGAACCAGCCACCACCGCTGTCCGGATTCGACCCGTTGGCCTGCGATCCCGCGCTGGGCTCGGCGCTGACCCGCTACGCCGTCGGCGACCTCACCGGGCTGGCCAGGGAGGCCGGTTCGGAGGAGGCGCGGGAGCACGGTCGGCTCGCCAACGAACACCCTCCGCAGCTGCGCACCCACGACCGCTACGGGAACCGGATCGACGAGGTCGAGTTCCACCCGTCCTGGCACTGGCTGATGTCGCGCGCCGTCGCGCACGGGCTGCACGCCGCGCCGTGGACGCAGGGACCCGGCGCGCACCTGCGCCGCGCGGCCGGTTTCTACCTGTGGTCGCAGGTCGAGCCCGGGCACAGCTGTCCGATCTCGATGACCTACTCGGCGGTGCCCGCGCTGCGCTACAACCCCGAGCTGGCCGCCGAGTACGTGCCGAAGCTCGCCGCGACGGGCTACGAGTTCGGATTGCGGCCGCCCGCGGAGAAGTCGGCGCTGCTGGCGGGCATGTCGATGACCGAGAAGCAGGGCGGCTCGGACGTGCGCGCCAACACCACGACCGCCGAACGGCTCGCCGACGGCACCTACCGGCTCGTCGGGCACAAGTGGTTCACCTCGGCGCCGATGAACGACGTGTTCCTGACCTTGGCGCAGACTCCGGGCGGGTTGAGCTGCTTCCTGGTGCCTCGGGTGCTGCCGGACGGCAGCCGCAACGGGATCCGGTTGCAGCGGCTGAAGGACAAGCTGGGCAACAAGTCCAACGCCTCGTCGGAGATCGAGTACACCGGCGCGATCGGCCACCTGATCGGCGAGGAGGGCCGCGGCGTCCGCTGCATCATCGAGATGGTGTCGATGACCAGGCTGGACTGCGTGCTGGGCTCGGCGGCCAACATCCGCATCGCGCTGTCCGAAGCGGCCCACCACGTCCAGCACCGCAGCGCCTTCGGCGAGCGCCTGGTGGACCTCCCGCTGATGCAGAACGTGCTGGCCGACCTGGCGCTGGAGTCCGAAGCGGCGACGACGCTGGCGATGCGCCTGGCCGCGGCGGTGGAGCAGGGCGAGCACGACCTGCTGCGCCTGGCGCTGCCCGCGGCGAAGTTCTACGTCTGCAAGCGCGCGCCCTCAGTGGTCGCGGAAGCGCTGGAATGCCTGGGCGGCAACGGATACGTCGAGGAATCCGGTATGCCCCGCCTCTACCGCGAAGCGCCGCTGATGTCGATCTGGGAAGGCTCGGGCAACGTGACGGCCCTGGACCTCATCCGCGCCCTGACGAAACAACCGTCCACAAGGGACGCTCTCGAGGCGGAGCTGAACGCGGCGTCCGGCGCGAACTCCCACTACGACGCGGCCCTGCAGCGCCTCCGGACCGAACTGGACACCCCAGCTCCAGAACGAGCCCGAGCCCTGGCAGAGCTCCTGGCCCTCACGCTCCAAGCCTCGCTCCTCCTCCGCCACGCACCAACCCACGTCGCGGAGTCCTTCGCAACAACCCGCCTAGGCCCAACAACCCGGACCTTCGGCGCAACCCCGATCCCCAACCCGAGAACCCTCGTGGACCGAGTCGCCCCAACCCGCTGAGGCCCGCCGAAGACCACAGTTTCAATTGAAACTGTGATCCGCCGTGGCTGGGATTTACAGTTTCAATTGAAACTGTAAATTCCACCGCGCACAGCGCACCGTCGGAGTCGGGATCCGAGTAGGACGGTGAGGCCGCTGGGCCGGGAGGTCAGCGGTTGAGCAAGTAGCGGTGTTCGGGCCAGCGTTCGGCGATGAGGTCGACCGCCTCGTCGCCGAAGGGGTTCACGCCGGGGCCCTTGGCCAGGGCGTGGGCGATGTGCACGTGGAGGCACTTCACGCGGTCCGGCATGCCGCCCGCGCTGACCTCGGTGCCCAGGGACTCCAGCGCGTTGCGCTCCGCCAGGTAGGAGTCGTGGGCCCGGCTGTACTGCTCCGCCAGGTCCGCGTCGGTGGCCAGGCGGTCCTGCATCTCGCGCATCAGGCCTTCGGCCTCGAAGGTCGAGGCGTGCGCGGTGAGCTGCGGAGCGGTCAAGTAGTACAGCGTCGGGAAGGGGGTGCCGTCCTCCAGCCGCGGCCAGGTCTGCACCACGGTCGGCTCACCCGCAGTGTCGCGCGCCGCGATGGCGTGCAGTCCGCGCGGCGGACGCCCCAGCTGTCGCCGGATGCACTCCCGGTCGGCGTCGCTGATCACCGGCGCACCCGAGTTCAACGTCAAAATCCCTTCCCCACAACAGAATTCCAGAGCTCTTCGTACCACGACAGTCCGCTGTCGGCGGATTCCGCGGGAGGCGGTGGCAGAGCCGGCGAGATGGGCGCCTCCACGATGTAGGGCGTCTCGCCGGGCCGGACGTATCCGAGCCTGGCCCGCGCCTCGGCCTCCAGCTGGGCCGGGTCGGAGAGCTCTTCCTTGCGCTTCTCCAGATCGCTGACCTGCTGCTGCAGTTCAGCGATCTGCTGCTCCTGCGCGCTCAGGTCGGCGTGCTGGCTCATGTACGTGCGCAGCGGCACCGAAACGCTCAGCGCCATCATGCAGAACAGCATGGCCAGACCCGCCGCCCGACGCGTCGAGGAGAGCTTGAAAGCACCCCCGGTGCCGGGCCGGGAGCGCGGCCGGGACGACGTCTGCCGCCCCGGCCGCTTACCGGTGCTCTTGCCCCGGCTGGCATTGCGGCGGGCGCGCTCGGCCCGGCGCTGAGCCGGGGTCTCCCCCTGGCTGCGCCTTCGCGGATCCGATGCGCGCCCGACCGGCATGGCTCAGCTCTCCGGGGTGAACCGCGGGAAGGCCAGCTCGCCGGCGTACCGGGCTGCCTCGCCGAGGGCTTCCTCGATGCGCAGCAGCTGGTTGTACTTGGCGACCCGCTCGCTGCGGGCGGGGGCACCGGTCTTGATCTGGCCGCAGCCGGTGGCCACCGCCAGGTCGGCGATCGTGGTGTCCTCGGTCTCGCCGGAGCGGTGGCTCATCATGCTCTTGTAGCCGCAGGAGGTGGCCAGGGCGACCGCGTCCAGGGTCTCCGACAGAGTGCCGATCTGGTTGACCTTGACCAGCAGCGCGTTCGCCGCGCCCCGCGAGATGCCCTCGTCCAGGCGCTCCGGGTTGGTCACGAACAGGTCGTCGCCGACCAGCTGAACCCGGTCGCCGACCTGCTCGGTCAGGCTGGTCCAGCCGTCCCAGTCGTCCTCGGACAGCGGGTCCTCGATGGAGACCAGCGGGTAGGCGCCGATGAGCTCCTGGTAATACGCCGCCATCTGGTCCGCGGTGCGCTTGGCACCCTCGAAGTTGTAGGCGCCGTCGGAGTAGAACTCGGTGGCGGCGACGTCGAGCGCCAGCACGATGTCGCGGCCCAGCTTGTAACCGGCCTTCTCCACCGCGGAGGCGATCAGGTCCAGCGCCTCGCGGTTGTTCGGCAGGTCGGGGGCGAAACCGCCCTCGTCGCCCAGGCCGGTGGCCAGGCCCTTGGCCTTGAGCACCGACTTCAGCGCGTGGTAGGTCTCCGCGCCCCAGCGCAGCGCCTCCGAGAAGGTGTCCGCACCGATCGGCGCGATCATGAACTCCTGGACGTCGACGCCGGTGTCGGCGTGCGCGCCACCGTTGAGGATGTTCATCATCGGCACCGGCAGCACGTGCGCGTTCGGCCCGCCGACGTAGCGGAACAGCTCCAGTCCGGAGGTCTCCGCGGCGGCCTTGGCCACCGCCAGCGAGACGCCCAGGATCGCGTTGGCACCCAGCCGGGACTTGTCCGGCGTGCCGTCCAGGTCGACCAGCTTCTGGTCGACGACGCGCTGCTCGGTGGCGTCCAACCCGACCAGTTCCGGCCCGATCTCGTCCAGCACCAGGGCGACCGCGTTCTCCACGCCCTTGCCGCCGTAGCGACCGGCGTCGCCGTCGCGCAGCTCGACGGCCTCGTGCTCACCGGTCGAAGCGCCCGACGGGACCGCTGCGCGGCTGAGCGTGCCGTCCTCCAATGCCACCTCGACCTCGACGGTGGGGTTACCGCGGGAGTCCAGGATCTCGCGGGCACCGACCTGCTCGATGATCGCCACGTGTGCTCCTAACCAGCCTTTGAACTATGGACGAAGCGGACCGCCGCGGCGTTCCCGCGCGCGGCGAACCGGCCGAACGCCCGACGACCGCCTACGAGCCTAACCGGGCCGGTAGCACGGCCGCCGGAGACTCGCACGCCTCGCGATCGAGCCGTCCGATTCGCCCCCGTCCGGCAACCCGCCGTTCGGCCGAAATTCGTGCCGGGAGGCCTGGATTCGACGCCCAAGACCATCCGGACGGACGTCTCGGAACACCGGCTCGGCACGTAACGTTGTCGCCGCCATGACGACCGAAGGCACTGTCGAAGCGTTCCGCCGAGCAGAGGAGCTGCTCGGCCAACGCCGCCCGCTCGAGGCCCTGCGCGTCCTCGAACCGGTGCTCGACGTCGACCCCGACAAGCCCAGCGTCCAGCTGCTGCTGGGCCGCGCGTACTACTTCTCCGCCCAACTGCGCCGCGCGGAACGGGCGTTCCTCCGGGTCCTGGACTTCGACCCGTCCGACCACTACGCCCGGCTGGTCCTGGGCCGAACCCTGCAACGCCAGGGCCGTCTCCACGAAGCCCGAGCCCAGATCAGGCTGGCCGCGATGATGTACCCGGACCCCGCCTACCAGGAAGCCCTCGGCGAGATCAACGCCCACATCGCCACCAAAGGCCTCTGACCAGCTCAGCGGCGGCGGTTGCCGGCTTCTGCATAGGTTTCGGCGAGGGCGAAGACCTTCTGGGCGTACTCGACCGAGTTGTTGTAGCTCATCACGCCTGCCCACCAGCCCGTTCCGGTCGTCATGTCGCGACCGTTGGCGCAGAGGTACCGGGCTGCCGACACCGCGACGTCGTCCAGGTTCTGCGGGTCGCCGATGCCGTCGCCGTTGCCGTCGGTGGCCCACTTCCGCCAGGTCCCCGGGATGAACTGCATCGGCCCGACCGCCCGGTCGTGCACCACGTCGCCGTCGAGCAAGCCGCCGTCGGTGTCCGGGATATCGCGGACGCCGGGCCCGCCGTTGAGCGGCACCCCGATGATCGGACTGGACGGTCGGCCGTCCTCGCGCAGGATCCGCCCGGCGAAGCGGCCGTGGTTGGACTCGATCCGTCCGATGCCGGCGAGCGTCGCCCAGGAGATCCGGCAATCGGGCTGGTGCTGGCGCATCGCCAGGTCCGCGTTGACGTAGGAGACGATCGCGCGCGCCGGGATGTCCACGACGGCCGCAACCTCGTCCGCCCACTTGCGCACCGGGTCCGCACCCGGTTCGAGCTGACCTGGGTCGACGCCGGGGATGGACTGCGGCAGCGGTTCTTCCACCGGGGGCGCGGTCGAGCCCGGTTCCACCGGCGCGGGCTCGGGTTCTCGCTCCACCGGTGGTCCCGCCCACGGTGCCGACGACGGCGCGCCGAGGACGTTGATCAGACCGACTCCGACGACCATCGCGGCCAGCACCCCGAACGCGGTGGCCAACCGCCCGAGTGCGGCGACGACGCCGGAAGTGTTCCTGATCACCGGGACAGGCTACTCGGCAGTAGGCCCGGGTTTCCAGCCTCCGCCCGGCGGATGGTCCACGCGCTGAGACTTACAGTTTCAATTGAAACTGTGATCCGCCGTGGCTGGAAATTGCAGTTTCAATTGAAACTGCGGCTACCGGCCGCTGGCGACGGCGGGGATCTGGTGGCTGGACCTGCCGTAGTAGTCGGCCCAGTCCAGGACTTCCTGGCCGTAGTCGCGGCTCTGGTTGTAGGTCAGCAGCGCCTTCCAGAAGCCGTCGACGTTGGTCAGGTCGCCGCCCGCGCTGCAGAGGTAGCGGCCCGCGGCGAGGGCTGCGTCGTCGATGTCCTGCGGGTCGGCCACTCCGTCGCCGTCAGCGTCTACCTTCCAGTCGTTCCAGGTGGTCGGGATGAACTGCAGCGGGCCGACCGCCCGGTCCCACTCCCGGTCGCCGTCGAGCGCGCCGCCGTCGGTGTCCGGGATCCTCTTGACGCCGTCGCTGCCGTCCAGCGGCAGCCCGATGATCGGCGTGCTGGGACGGCCGGTCTCGTCGAGCCGTGCCCCACCGTGCCGGCCGTGGCTGGATTCGACCGAGCCGATCCCGGCCAGCAGCGTCCAGCTGATCCCGCAGCCGGGGATGCTGTCCTCGATGAAGCGCTGCGCGTAGCCGTAGGCCTGCAGAGCGGCGCGCGGGATGTTGAGCTCGTCGGCCATCGACTCGGACCAGTTCGCGAGCTGGCTTTGCGGTCGTTGCGACGGGGGCAGCGGCGGGCCGCCCGGTTGGAGCAGCTGCACTTCGGGAGGGTCGATGCCGCGGTCCGGCGGGGCAGTCGCCGGAGGCGGCGAGAAGGGCACCTCGGCCACCTGCGGGGGCGCGGGGGTCGCGCACGACGCGACCAGGGTGAGCGCAGGGCACAACAACAGCCAGAGCCGACGCGGCACCAAAGATCCTCCCTCGCACACCAGAACACTTCGGGGCGTCGAACCCAGCGCACCGCCCACCTGGGGATATTGCCTAACTTTCGCGTTCGTCAGCCGAAGCGCCCGCGGTCAGTGTGCGTCACGACTCGGAGCGCATGGCGACTGGGGCAGACAAATCCGACATCAACTCGCGCCACTCGTCAGTCGTGAGCTCCGACGGCTCCCGCCCGGATTCCCGGGCTCGCCGCTCGGCTTCGCGGATCCGCTCGGCGAAGGCCACGGCCACCGCGCGCAGCTCGTCCTCCGGGTCAGCACCGGCGAGCCGAGCCCGCGCCGCGATGTCGAACAGCGCCTCTCCGACGGATTCGTCTCGCGGCAGCGCCTCCGCCGGAATCCCGGCGCGGTTGGCGCGCTGCACCAGCTTCGCGGCGAGCGCCACCGCGGGCTGCCCCAGCGCCACGCCGTCCACAATGGACTCGCGCTGCTTCTCCTGCTGCTTGAGCTCTTCCCAGCGGGCGTGCTGCGACTCGGCGTCCAGCACGTCCGGGTCATCGGCGAACACGTTCGGATGCCGCGACACGAGCTTGCTGACCAGACCGGCGGCGACGGCGTCGATGTCGAACGGATCGGCCACGTCCTCGGCAGCCACCCGCGCGTGGAACAGCACCTGCAGCAGCACGTCGCCGAGCTCTTCGCGCAGCGCCTCCCGATCGCCATCGGCGATGGCGTCGAGCAGCTCGTAGGCCTCCTCGACGAGGTATTTGCGCAGCGTGTCGTGGTCCTGATCGGCGTCCCACGGGCATCCGCCCGGTGAGCGCAGCCGGTCCATCACGGTCACGGCGTCCAGCAGCTCCACCCCGGTAGGAGCGGGCGCGCCGATCACGCGGGCGCCAGCGGAGCGCAGTGCTTCGGCGTCGACGCAGCCGAGGTCGCCGACGAACAGCACGACGGGCTCGCGAGCGGCCTGCGCCAGCAGGTCCGCGGGCGGTTCCGGCGCGGCGAGCGCCTCCCGCGCAGCGGGCGCGAGGCCGGGCTCGGCGTAGACGGCGGCGTTGCGCAGCAGCGGTACAGCCGCGGCGGGCACGACCTCACCGAGCCGGTCGTCGACCACGACCACCGCCGAACCTTCGGCCATCCGAACCTCGTTCATACGGCGATTGTCCCAAGTCCGCGAAGGGCACGTGACCACTTCCCCCGAGTCGTTGGTCACCATCCGTAGACCAGACGCGCGAAAGCGGTTGCCCCTGCAATGATCAGTGCTCTCGTCAGGTCTGCTGGGCCTGCGCGGGGAAGCGGAAACCGGTGGTCTCGCCCTCGTTCGGCGCCGCCGTCAGGTTCACCGGGTCCCACACCCCGTACCGCGGGCTGAGCTGCACCCCGGTGCGGTCGGCCGTCGCCCCGAGCAGGAACGTCCCGAACTGCTGCAGCACATCGTCGCCCACGCCGTTGGCCAGCTGCGCCGGAGCCTTCGGATCGACCTGCCGGTCCTTGACCCGAACGACCAGCCACTGACCGCTGTTCGGCGACTGCTCGAAGGCCAGCACGGTGCCCGGCTCGGCGCCGAAGAGCGGCGTGTTGGCCGCCAGCTTCAGGCTCTCCGCCGGGCGCAGCTTCTGATCGGTCGCGGTCAGCAGCCCGGCCGCCTTGTCCTGGGCGACCAGATCTGCGGCCTGCTGCGGGCCGAGCGCCATGCGCCGGGCCTTCTGCTCGGCCTGCCTGCGATTGCTCGCCTGGGTCAGGTCGAAGGTGACCGACAACTGGTCGATGTACTTGCGCCCCAGCTCCGCGGTCAGCATCTGGGTGCGGACCATCTCGTCGGCTTCCTGCGGGCCGCCCAGCTGGCCGACGCGCTCCGCGACCTGCTGATCGGTGACGTTCAGCCGCTCGTCGCGCGCGGCCTTCTCGGCCAGCTCCTGCCGCACCAGCTGCGAAGCCAGCTGTCGACCGAGGTCGTCGAGCGAGCCCTGCTGCTTCAGCTGCGACTTGATGTCCGGCTGCCGCTCGAGCAGCTCGTTGAACCAGGACTGCACATCGGAGACGGGGATGCGGGTGTCCCCGACGATCGCGGCGGCACCGACCTGGCTGGGCCCGGAACCACAACCGGCGAGCAGAAATCCGGCCGCGGCGATCGAAGCGAGAAGGCGCCCGTGGCGCGTGCGGAAGCTCACACCCCGCACCTTCTCACGAGATCAACGTCCGGTGAAGGTGGTTTCCGGAGTCCCATCGGCTGATCTTGATGCGTCGGTCGGACTGGTTCCGCAGGTCGTGGCCCGTGAGTCCGTTGGGTCGCCATAGGAGCCCAAAAGACTCACGGGCCTTCGGGTCAGCGGCCGAGGGGGCCGGCGGACATGTTGACGATGACCTTCTCGCCCTCGACCAGGACTTCGTAGTCCACACCCTCGGACAGGCCGATCGTGAGTTCGCCGGTGCCGTGGGAGTTGTCGTTCACCACCGCGCTCTTGGCCAGCGGCTGGTCGAAGGTCTCCGGGCTCGCCGTGCGGCGCTCCGGGTCCGCCACCTCGACGTAGATGTGCAGGAACTTCGTGCCGGTCATGCCCTCGACCGGTTCGCCGGAACCACCCCAGACCGGGGACTTCTCGTTGAGCTCGTGGTTCATCACCTTGATGCCGTTGACGTCCGACAGGCCGCTGAAGTCGAACACCACGCGCTCTTCGTTGCCGTGCACGCCCGCGCGCATGCCCGGCTTGTCGGTGGAAACCGGCGCCTCGAAGCTGCTCGCCAGCGAGGAAGTCCCGGCAGCCCCGGACTGCAACGACTGCACCTGCTGCGGGGCCGTCGCGGACTCCGGGGACACCGGCTGCGCGCCAGCCGAGCACCCGGTCACCGCCAGTGCGGACACCGCCATCGTGCCGACTGCCAGGATCAGCTTGCTGCGCAAAGACATCTCGGTCGCACCTTTCGCGTACGGGGGCTTTCCCGTTCAGACGATCCGCAGCGCACGAGGTTCCAACCCGAGCAGAACTGATCTTCAGCACATTTCCAGCCGCGATGATCCGGAGCTCAGACGTCCTCTGTGGACGCTCCCGGTGGGCGCGCGATGAAGTGAAGCGCGTCGGCGAGCCGTTCGCGGTGCTCGTTCAGGACTTCCGCATCAACACCCTCAGCCGTGATCATCACGAGCTCGTCGGTCGCCTCGCGCAGCGCCGCGCTCACGGCCGCCGCCTGCATACGGACCTCGAGCGCGTCACTCGGAACTCCCTGGCGCGCGGCGAGAACCTCGACGAACGTCGGCTCAGCGCGCTCCCGCAGCACGAGGTAGGCCGCGCGCAACGCCGGTTCGTCGTGGGTCATGCGGATGACCGCCAGGACCGCTTCGATCTCGGACCAGGACTCCTCGGGCACGAGCGTGTAGGCCGCACGCAGGTGCTCGGCCAGTCCCAGCTCGGGCGGCCAGCTGCGCAGGACTCGCTGGAAGGCCTCGATCGTCTTGGTCAGCAGCGGTTCGACGCAGCTCTCCTTGCTGCGGAAGTAGCGCCACAGCGTGCGCTCGGAAACCCCCGCGGCCTTCGCGATCTGCTCGCCCGACGTCGCCGCCACACCCTGCTCGCGGAACAGCCGAACCGCATGGCGGGAGATCTCGAGCCGCTGCCGCTGGCGCTGCTCCTCGCTCACCGGTGGGCGTCCGCGGCGGGCAGTCCGCTCGACCATCGGCACCTCCATCGGCGGACAGACGTTGACACACCTTAACCGACCCAAACATTATTGACAGCGAGCGCCAATAAATAAGTTGGAGGAGACCCATGAGCATTGCTGCCGAACGCCCGCAGCTGCCCTTCGACAGGCCGAACGTGCTCGACCTCGCCCCGCTGTACGAGGTGCTGCGCCGCGAAGCACCGGTCGCCCCGGTCACCACCCCTGCAGGCGACCCGGCATGGCTGGTCACGCGCTACGACGAGGTCCGCGACCTGCTCGGCGACAAGCGGCTCGGGCGCTCCCACCCCGAACCCGAACGCGCCTCGCGCATCACTACGGCCGCTGTGCAGGACGGCCCTTCGGGCAGCTACGAATCCGAAGAAGCCGATCACAAGCGGATGCGCCGACTGCTCACCCCGGCGTTCTCCGCCAAGCGGATGCGGATGCTCTCCCAGCACGTCCAGGACCTCGTCAACGGCTACGTCGACCAGCTGATCGCCGAGCGCGAGACCTCGGACGTCGTCGACCTGCACACCGGGCTGGCCTTCCCGCTGCCGGTCGCAGTCATCTGCCAGCTGCTCGGCGTGCCCGAGAACGACCGCGAGTACTTCCACGCGCTGTCGGAGCGCATGGCCAGTCCGTCCGACGGCGGCGAGGCGCACCAGGCGCGCGAGGAGTTCAGCCGCTACATGGCCGGGCTCGCCGAGACCAAGCGCGGGCAGCTGGGCGAAGACGTGATCTCCGACCTCGTGCGCGCCCAGAGCGCCGACGAGACGTTCGACTACGCCGAGATGGTCCGGCTCTGCGTCGGGCTGCTCTTCGCCGGGCACGAGACCACGGTCAACCGCATCGGCCTGGGCGTGCTGTTCCTGATGACCCGCCCCGAGCAGTGGGACGCGCTGACCGCCGACCCCGACGGCCGGGTCGATGCCACCGTCGAGGAGATCATGCGGCTGGGCGCGCCCGGCGACCTCGGACTGCTGCGCTACGCGCACACCGATGTCGAGGTCAGCGGCACCACGATCCGCACCGGGGACGCGGTGATCCTGTCGATCAACTCCGCCAACCGCGACCAGTCCGCTTACGCCGACGCCGAGACCTTCGACCCCGATCGCGCCGAGCGCACCCACCTCGGCTTCGGGCACGGCGCGCACTTCTGCATCGGCGCCAGCCTCGCCCGCACCGAGCTGCGGATCGTCTTCGCCACCCTCGCCCGCCGCCTGCCCGGCCTGCGCCTGGCCAAGGACGCCGACGAGCTGCCAGTGCGGTCCACCATCACCGGAGGAGTCTCGGAACTCCCGGTGACCTGGTGAAACCCCAACTCGAGGAGAACGACATGAAGGTGACAGTCGACCAGGACAAGTGCATCGGCGCCGGCCAATGCGTCCTGACCGTTGAGGAGGTCTTCGACCAGCGGGACGAGGACGGAATCGTCGTCCTCCTCGACGCCACGCCACGCGAGGACCTCTCCGAAGCCGTCCACCAGGCGGCCGCGATGTGCCCGTCCGGGGCCATCACCGTCGAGGACTGACCCCGGCGAAGGGCACCTTCGCCCCGTTCAACACCGTGGCGCGAAGCGCCTCCTTGGGGGTGGCGGTCGGGCGACGGGTGGGAAGGTGTCCTTCGCTCAGGGTTCGGGTTCCTCTTCGACCGGACCGACCTCCAGTTGGAATTCGCCGCCGTGGCGTTCGGTTCCGGCTATGACCGCTTGCTCCAGTACTTGAGCGCCCTTCAGACCGCGTTGCATCATCGGGTCCTCGCGGAGGTCCTTCATCAACGCGACGCAGAGCAGGATCATCACCACCGCGAACGGGGCTGAGGCCAGGAACGTCAGGTTTTGGATGCCGCTGAGGGCGTTCTCGCCGCCGGCGATGAGCATGATCGCGGCCACCGCACCCGTTGCGGCACCCCAGAACACGACGATCCAGCGCTGCGGCTCGATGGAACCGCGCTGGGACAGGGTGCCCATGACCACCGAGGCCGCGTCCGCGCCGGAGACGAAGAAGATCGCCACCAGGGTTATGACCAGCACCGTGGTGATCGACGCCAGTGGCAACGTCTCCAGCACCCGGAACGTCTGGGCTTCCTCGCCACCGCTGCGGTAGACGTCCACTCCGCTCTGCTGCACGGCGATCGAGCTACCGCCGAAGATCGCGAACCACACGAGGCTCACCACGCTCGGCACCAGGATCACGCCGCCGACGAACTGGCGGATGGTGCGGCCGCGGCTGATTCGGGCGATGAACATGCCGACGAACGGCGTCCAGGAGATCCACCAGGCCCAGTAGAAGATCGTCCAGCTGGACAGCCAGTTGTTCATCGCCGCGCCGCCGGTGGCACCGGATCGCGAGGCCATCGACCCGAAGTCGCGCAGGTAGACGCCGACCGAAGTGGGCAGCAAGTCGAGGATGAAGACCGTCGGGCCGACCACGAAGATGAAGATCGCCAGCAGAGCGGCCAGCACCATGTTGATGTTGGACAGCCACTGGATGCCCTTGGCCACGCCCGACACCGCCGAAGCGATGAAGCAGATCGTCAACACCACGATGATCAGCACCAGCACGGTGTTGCCGACCGCGCCGATCCAGCCAGCCGCCTGCATACCGCTGCGGATCTGCAGCGTGCCCAACCCAAGCGAGGCGGCCGACCCGAACAGCGTCGCGAACAGGGCGAGGATGTCGATCAGCTTGCCGATCGGTCCCTCGGCGCCGCGCTTGCCGATCAACGGCGTGAACACAGCGCTGATCAGCTGCTTCCGGCCGCGGCGGAAGCTGCAGTAGGCGATGGACAGGCCGACCACGGCATAGATCGACCACGGGTGCAGCGTCCAGTGGAACAGCGAGGTGGCCATCGCCGTCTCCACTGCCGCGTCGCTGAGCGGCGCCACGGTGCCCGGCGGCGGCTCGACGAAGTGCGCCAGCGGCTCGGCGACGCCGAAGAACATCAGCCCGATGCCCATGCCCGCGCTGAACATCATCGCGACCCACGACACCGTGCGGAACTCCGGCTGCTCGTCGTCCTGGCCGAGCGGGATCGCGCCGTAGCGGCTGAACGCCAGCCACAGCGCGAACACCACGAACCCGGTGGAGGCGAGCACGAAGGCCCAGCCGATGTTGGTGACCAGCCAGGACAGCAGCGAACTGGACACCACGGCTAGCGACTCGGTGGAGGCCACGCCCCACCCGACGAAGACCAACGTGATGATCGCGGTGATCCCGAAGACCAGCGCATCGGTGCGGCTCGCGGTGAAGGCTTCCGGGGACTGCGGAATTCCCGAGCGAGCGTTGTCCGGTCCAGCGGACTTACCACCCATGACCAGCGCCTCCTCCTGACAGACGTGGAGCAGGATCAACGGTCACGCCACCAGAACCCCGCGGCAACTCAAGAGCCCCCACCACCAGGCACGAAGCACTCGAGCTCCGCCGCACGAGGAGACGGGATTCCAAATTTAGGGAAATTTGGGACGACCCCGCCGCTGCTCGATCAGGCGACTGGAGCTGGGGCTGTGGTCAGGTCCACGAGGAACTTCGCGCACCACTCCAGGAGGGCGTCGTCACGGAGCGGTGGGGCGCCCATGCGGCCACCGGCCGCGCCTTCCGTCGGGCGCGGGACCGAGACCGTGCGGACCGCCGGCTTGTAGACCGCCTTCGGGTACAGGCGCTTGAGCCGCACCTGCTTGGAGTCCGGCAGTTCCAGCGGCGCCAACCGCAGCGACGTGCCCTGCAGCGTCACCTCGCGGACGCCCTGCTCCCGGCAGAGCTGCCGGAACCGCGCCACCTTCAGCAGCCGCTCCACCGGCTCGGGCAGCGGCCCGTACCGGTCGACCAGCTCGGCGCGCACCGCGTCCAGCGCGTCCTCGTCGACCGCCGCGGCGAGCTTGCGGTAGGCCTCCAGGCGCAGCCGCTCCCCCGGCACGTAGTCGTGCGGGATGTGCGCGTCGATCGGCAGGTCCACCCGGACCTCGGTGAGCTCCTCCTCCACCTCGCCGGGCTCAGCTCGGGAGTCTTTCGAGAAGGCAGCTCTGTAATTCTCCACGGCCTCGCCGACCAGCCGCACGTACAGGTCGAAGCCCACGCCCGCGATGTGCCCGGACTGCTCGGCACCGAGGATGTTGCCCGCGCCGCGGATCTCCAGGTCCTTCATGGCCACCGCCATGCCCGCGCCCAGCTCGGAGTTCTGCGCGATGGTCGCCAGGCGGTCGTGCGCGGTGTCGGTCAGCGGCTTCTCCGGCGGGTACAGGAAGTAGGCGTAACCCCGCTCCCGCGCGCGTCCAACGCGACCGCGCAGCTGGTGCAGCTGGGCGAGGCCGAGCAGGTCGGAGCGGTCCACGATCAGCGTGTTGGCGTTGGAGATGTCCAGGCCAGTCTCGACGATCGTGGTGCACACCAGCACGTCGTGCTCGCGCTCCCAGAAGCCCTGGATGATCTTCTCCAGCCGCTCCTCGTTCATCTGCCCGTGCGCGGTGACGATCCGCGCCTCCGGCACCAGCTCGCGCAGCTGCCGCGCGACCTTCTCGATGTCGTGCACCCGGTTGTGCACGAAGAACACCTGGCCGTCGCGCAGCAGTTCGCGGCGGATCGCGGCGCCGACCTGCTTCTGGTCGTAGGCGCCGACGTAGGTCAGGATCGGGTGCCGCTCCTCGGGCGGGGTGAGGATGGTCGACATCTCGCGGATGCCCGCCATGCTCATCTCCAGCGTTCGCGGGATCGGCGTCGCGGACATGGTCAGCACGTCCACGTGGGTGCGCAGGGCCTTGATGTGCTCCTTGTGCTCGACGCCGAAGCGCTGCTCCTCGTCGACGATCACCAGGCCCAGGTCCTTGTAGCGGATGCCGGTCTGCAGCAGCCGGTGCGTGCCGATCACGATGTCGACCTCGCCGTCGGCCAGGCCCTTGGTGGTCTGCTCGGACTCCATCGGGTCGGTGAACCGGGACAGGCCCTTGACGTTCACCGGGAACGAGCGCATCCGGTCGGCGAAGGTGTTCAGGTGCTGCTGGGCGAGCAGCGTGGTCGGCACCAGCACGGCGACCTGCTTGCCGTCCTGCACCGCCTTGAACGCCGCGCGCACCGCGATCTCGGTCTTGCCGTAGCCGACGTCACCGCAGATCACCCGGTCCATCGGGACCGCGCGCTGCATGTCCGCCTTGACCTCGTCGATGGCGGCCAGCTGGTCGCCGGTCTCGGTGTAGGGAAAGGCGTCCTCCAGCTCCCGCTGCCACGGGGTGTCCGCGCCGAAAGCGTGCCCCGGCGAGGACTGGCGGGCGGCGTAGAGCTGCACCAGCTCCGCGGCGATCTCCTTGACCGCCTTGCGGGCCTTGGCCTTGGTGTTCTTCCAGTCCGAGCCGCCGAGCTTGTTCAGCGTCGGGGTCTCGCCGCCGACGTAGCGGCTGACCTCGTCGAGCTGGTCGGTCGGCACGAACAGCCGGTCGCCGGGCTGCCCGCGCTTGCTCGACGCGTACTCCAGCACCAGGTACTCGCGGGTAGCACCGCCGACGGTGCGCTGCACCATCTCCACGTACTTGCCGATGCCGTGCTGCTCGTGCACCACGAAGTCACCGGTCTTGAGCGCCAGCGGGTCGACCGCGTTGCGCCGTCGCGACGGCATCCGCCGCATGTCCCGGGTGGACGTTCCGCCGCGACCGCCGGTCAGGTCCGCTTCGGTGAGCACCACCAGCGAGATGCCGGGAGCGGCGAAGCCGTCCTCGAGACCGCCGCGCACCACCGTGACGACTCCGGCCTCGGGCTCGTCGGCCAGCCCGTCCTCGGCCAGCCGCGCGGGCAGTTCGGCCTCGCGCAGCTGCTGCACCGCTCGCTGCGCGGTGCCCGCACCGGCCACCACCAGCAGCGCCGCTCCGCCCGATGTGGTGTGCGCGCGCAGGTCGGCGAAGGCCCGCTCGATCTCGCCGCGGTAGGCGTCGACCTGCTTGAGGACCAGGCGGATGACCTCGTCATCGTCCTCGCCTTCTTCGCTGGTCAGCTGCGTCAGCGGCCACCAGGGCAGGCCGATGGACACGGTGTGCTCGGCGACCTCGGCCAGGCTGCGGTAGGCCGACGCGCCCAGGTCGATCGGCGCCTTGCCGCCGTCCGCGGCGACCATCCAGGACGCCTCGAGGAACTCCTGACCGGTGCGCACGAGGTCCGCGGCTCGGGCGTGGATCTTCTCCGGATCGGCCAGCAGCACGTGCGCACCGGTCGGCAGCAGATCCGTCAGCAGCTGCATCTCGCCTTCGCACAGCGCCGGGATCAGGGCCTCCATACCCTCCACCGGGGCGCCGCCAGCGATCTTGCCGAGCATCTCGGCGAGGTGGGTGTCGGCCTGGTGCTGCTCGGCGAGCTTGCCGGCCCGCTCCGCGACCTGGTCGTTGATCAGCAGCTCCCGGCAGGCCGGGGCGAACAGCTCGGTGTCCTTCGCGTCCGGCAGCGAGCGCTGGTCGGAGACCGCGAACGGGCGGATCTCGGTGACCTCGTCGCCCCAGAACTCCACCCGCAGCGGGTGCTCCTCGGTCGGCGGGAACACGTCGACGATGCCGCCGCGCACCGCGAACTCGCCGCGCTTCTCCACCATGTCGACCCGGTCGTAGGCCAGCGCGGCCAGATGCGCCACCAGGTCCTCGAAATCGTGCTCGACGCCGACCGACAGCCGCACCGGGCGCAGCTCTCCCAGGCCCGGCGCGATCGGCTGGATCAGGCTGCGCACGGTGGTCACCAGGACTTGGATCGGACCGGCCGCGTGCTCTTCGGGGTGCGCGAGGCGGCGCAGCACGGCCAGCCGGCGGCCGACGGTGTCCGCGCGCGGGGAAAGTCGTTCGTGCGGCAGGGTTTCCCACGACGGGAACACCGCGACACCGCTGGACCCGAGCAGGTCGGAGACTGCGGCGGCGGCTTCTTCGGCCTCCCGGCCGGTGGCGGTGACCAGCAGCACTGGGCGCGCGGCGCCGTCCTCGGCGGCCAGCGACGCGGCGGCCAGCGAGCGCGCCGCGACCGGGCCCTCCAGCACCAGGCGTGGTCGGCCCGCTGCCCCGACGACCTGCTGGAAAGCGGGATCGCGCAGCACGAATTGGAGCAGTCCGCGCAGGGGACCGGCCTGGCTCATGGAGCTACCTCGCAGCAGAGATCGCGAAATGCGGACACACCCCTGCCCGGGACGAATGCCACGCCGGACGGGGCGAGGAGTTCCAGACTACGACTCGGCCCCGACACCAACACGACGGCCCGACGCACGACGCATCCACCGCGGCTTGGTGTCCGGTGTCACACTGACCCCGTGCTCGTGTGCCGATTCGTCGCGCTGGTCCTGCTCCTCGCGCTCGCGGGCTGTGGCGGGAACAGCGCGAGCCGCCCGGCCCCGGCCGCCACCGCACCACCGGAACCCGGCGCGCAGCTGCGCGTCGAGGTGATCGCCGACGGCCTGCAGGATCCATGGGACATCGGCTTCCTGCCGGACGGCACGGCCCTGGTCAGCCAACGCCCCGGCCGACTGGCACTGCTCGCCGACCACCGCCCCGGTGCCCTGGTGCACCCGGTCCAAGCCGACTTCGGCGACCTGCTGGTGAAGGGCGAAGGCGGCCTGCTGGGGCTGCTGGTGCATCCGGACTTCGCGGCCGACCGGCGCTTCATCACCTGCCAGACCCACCAGGTCGGCGGCAAGCCGGTGGACGTCCGGGTGGTCACCTGGCGGCTCTCCGAGGACGGCTCGCGCGCGAACCGCGTCGGCGACCTGCTCACCGGGATCCCGGTGAACCCCAGCGGTCGGCACTCCGGCTGCCGCCTCGCGCTCGCCCCGGACGGCGCACTGCTGGTGGGCACCGGCGACTCCGCCCGCCCCGCTGTGCCGCAGGACCGCACGTCGCTGGGCGGCAAGGTGCTGCGGATGAACATCGACACCGGTGCGCCGCTGCCGGACAACCCGTTCATCAACTCGCCCGACCCGCGCGAACGGCTGATCTACACGTTCGGGCACCGCAACGTGCAGGGCATCGCACTGCGTCCCGACGGGAAGGTGTTCACCACCGAGCACGGCCCGGCCTACGACGACGAGGTCAACCTGCTGCGGCCTGGCGGCAACTACGGCTGGGACCCGTTGCAAGGTGGCACCACCAGCACCTACGACGAATCGGTGCCGATGACTGACCTCCACCGCTTCCCGGACGCGATCAAGGCGGTGTGGTCCTCCGGCGACGAGCGCCTGGCCCCGAGCGGCGCGACGTTCCTGACCGGCCCGCAGTGGGGACACCTCAACGGCGTGCTGGCGGTGGCCACCCTCCGCGGCAGCAAGCTCCTCCTGCTCCGCACCACCCTCGACGGCGCAGTCCGCGAAGTGGTGATCCCACCAGAGCTGAACGAAACCTTCGGTCGCCTCCGAGCAGCCCACCAAGGCCCCGACGGAGCCCTCTACCTCTCAACGTCCAACGGCGAGGACGACGAACTCCTCCGAATCACCACCAGCTGACCGCCAACCCCACCACACGCCGCACGGAACGTGAATCACAGTTTCAATTGAAACTGTGATTCACCGTGGGTGGGTTTTACAGTTTCAATTGAAACTGCACACCACCGACGCCCGAACCGGGCCGCGACGAGGCGATCACTTCGTGGAGAGCTTGGGCTTGTGCTCGAGGTGGGACAGGCCGTTCCAGGCGAGGTTGACCAGGTGCGCGGCCACCTCTTCCTTCTTCGGCTTGTGCGCCTCCAGCCACCACTGGCCGGTCAGCGCGACCATGCCCACCAGCGCCTGGCTGTAGAGCGGGGCCAGCTTCGCGTCGTAGCCGCGGGCGCTGAACTGCAGCGCGAGGATGTGCTCGACCTGGCTGGCGATGTCGTTGAGCAGGCTGGAGAAGGTGCCGCTGTTGCTGGCCACCGGCGAATCCCGGACCAGCACGCGGAAACCGGCGGTGTTGTTGTCGATGTAGTCCAGCAGTGCCCGCGCCGCCTGCTCCAGCAGGTCCCGCGGGTGCCCCGCCGACAGCGCGGAGACGACCAGGTCCAGCAGGTTGCGCATCTCGCGGTCCACCACGACCGCGTACACGCCTTCCTTCCCGCCGAAATGCTCGTACACCACGGGCTTGGACACCCCGGCGCGGTGCGCGATCTCCTCGATGGAGGTGCCGTCGAAGCCCTTCTCCGCGAACAACGCCCGGGCCACGTCGAGCAGCTGCTGCCGACGTTCCTTCCCCGTCATCCGGACTCGTGCGGTGCGCCCCGAAGTCTGCGCTCCCGATTCGGACGTGCTGCGCCCGCGTCGCCGTGAAACCACTCGCACCACCCTAGGCGGCAGAACCGACACCCGTGTGCCGACCCGCGTGACGAGTGCCCGCACGGCAACCGCCGCACGGGCACTCCAGGACTCGAACCATCAGCCCTTGTACTCGGTGACCGCGATCCGCGCGAGGCGCTTCTCGTTGGGCCAGCGGACCTTCCAGGCCCAGCCGACCTTCTCGAAGAACCAGATCACCCGCGCCGAGATGTCCAGCTGGCCGCGCAGCACGCCGTGCCGGGCGCAGGTCGGGTCGGCGTGGTGGGAGTTGTGCCAGGACTCGCCGAAGGACAGGATCGCCAGCGGCCAGAAGTTGGACGCCTTGTCCCGGCTCTTGAACGGGCGCTCGCCGATCATGTGGCAGATCGAGTTCACCGACCAGGTGATGTGGTGCAGGAACGACACGCGCACCAGCCCGGCCCAGAAGAACGCGGTGAGCGCACCCCACCAGGACCAGGTGATCAGGCCGCCGAGCACGCCGGGCAGCAGGAGGCTGAGGGCCGTCCACAGCGGGAACAACCGGTTCAGCGCGACGAGCTCGCGGTCCTTGAGGAGGTCGGGGGCGAACCGGTCCTCGTTGGTCATCTCCCGGCTGAACATCCAGCCCATGTGGGAGTGCCAGAAGCCCTTGGTCAACGCCACCGCGGAGGTGCCGAACAGCCAGGGCGAGTGCGGGTCGCCCTCGCGGTCGGAGAAGGCGTGGTGCCTTCGGTGGTCGGCGACCCAGGTGATGACCGGGCCCTGGACCGCCATCATCCCGGCGATGGCCAAGGCGATCTTCACGCCGCGGTTGGCCTTGAAGGCCCCGTGCGTGAAGTACCGGTGGAAGCCGACCGTGACCCCGAGGCCGCTGATCATCCAGAAGGCCACGGCCAGGCCGATGTCCACCGGCCCCACACCCCATCCCCAGAGCACTGGGATCGAAGCGATCAGCGCAGCCATCGGAATCAGGAGGAACGCGTACACGAGGGACGAACGCCCAGCGGACTGGGGCCCCGTGGTCAGCGGCTTGGGCCCGGATTCGGCCTTCGGAGGAGCAACACCCTCTGTTGCTGCGGTCATGCTCAATACCTCGAATGGCGTCGGGGAGGTGGGAAAACAGCGATCGGCGCCGCGCATTACGGTCCCGCAACACCTCCACCCTACGGGACCGTAACCTACGCTAGCGTAAGTTATTCGATGCCGAATCGTCACCCCCGGGCGGCAAATTTGCGGCGTGTCGCACGCGTTCGGGCGTGTCCGGTTCGCCCATGTTCGCCCGAACAGACTGATCAACTACGCAACCCGGAGGCGCTTCATCACGTCTCATCTACGTGCAAGCGCGCCCCGAACCCCGCCGCTCGGCAAGCCCGACGCCATCCCGCTCCAGCCCTCGTGTCACGATGTCGGCCGGGCAACACCGCCTGTCGCCCCGGGCCGGTAGGCTCGGGCAGCGGTGCCGGGCGTCACAAGCCGGTACCGAGGGGCGACAACGCCCGATCCGCCGTGGTGTAAAGGCAGCACCTCGGATTTTGGTTCCGATGGTCCAGGTTCGAATCCTGGCGGCGGAGCGAGCGATCCTCCCGGATCCGGCGCGGCGCGCGGCGACGCGCTTCATCCGGGAGGCAGGGTGAACAGGGGGTGCGCGCCGCTGCGCGACGACACGACCACCGTGCGCGATCACCCGATGACCACGCTGAGCGAGGTGTCCGACGCGTGGTTGGTGGGACGCGCTCGCGAACTCAACGCAGTCGGCCAGCACAGCGACCCGGCCGGCCAGCGCAGCACGATCCGCGAGGCGGACAACCTGCTCACCGAGGCCCAGCGCCGCGGCGAGCCCCGGATCGTCGCCCAACTCCTCCGGCACTGCGCATCGATGCGGATGGCCTCGCCCGGTCTGGTGGCCAGCGCCGATCCGCTGCTCGACGAGCTGCTCCTGCACACCCGCCGACACGGCCTCGCCGTGCTGCAGGCCGATGCCCGTGCTCTGCGCGGTCGCCGCGCGCTGCTGGGCGGTAGCGAGGACATCGCGCTGACCGAGATCGCCTACGGACTGGCGATGCTCGACGAGGAACTGGTGCCCGACCGCACGCTGGGCCGCCGGTCGTGGGAGCGACTGCTGGCGACCGCGCTGATCGACATCGGTCTGGTGCTCACCCAGCTCGGCGTCTACGAGATGGCCGACGAGGTGATGACCCGCGCTCACCAGCGGATTCGCGAGAGCGGCGGGCCGCACGAGATCGCGGTGCACATGATCAACCGGTGCCGGATGCTGCTCGGCTGGGGACTGCGGCTGGAGCGCATAGGGCAGCAGAGCGAAGCCACCGGCCGCTTCGCCACCGCGTCGGCCATCGCGGTGGCGGTCGAAGGACCGTGGCGCGAGTCGCTGTTCCCCCGCGTGTCCGATCGCCCGGCCTCTGAGCAGATGCCGGTGCTCGGCGCCGCGCACGCGCTCGCGAAGCCGCACGCCGAGCACATCGAGCGCCTGGAAGTACTGCGTGATCTCGACCGCGCGATCCACCCGCGCGAGAAGATCATCGTGGCGATCGCGCTGTCCCGCTGCCTGACCCAAGCCGATCAGGGCGAGCGCGCGGTGCAGGTGCTCTCGGAGACCAGGGCCGAGCTGGACTCGGACACCTCGGAGCCGACGCTGCGCATCTCGCTGGCCCGCGAGTACGCGCAGCTGACCGACCTGGACAGCGTCGACGTGCACGATGCGCTGCGCGAGTACGCGCTGGAGCTGGAGACCGAGCTGTGGACCATGCGTCAGGCGCGGCTGTCCACTTTGGTCACCAGGCTGGAGAACTCGCGGCTGAACCACAAGCACGACGCGATCACCCGGCAGGCCCTGCAGGACCCGCTGACCGGCCTGTCCAACCGGCGAGCCCTGGACGACCGCCTGGAAACCCTGCTCACCGAGCCCGACGCCGCCCCGCTGGCAGTGGCGCTGGTCGACCTCGACGGCTTCAAGGGCGTCAACGACCGCTGCTCGCACGCCGAAGGCGACGACGTGCTGCGCATCGTCGCGGTGACCTTGCGCGACACGTTGCGCACCGACGACTTCGTCGCGCGCTACGGCGGTGACGAGTTCGTCGTGCTGCTGCCGGGCGCGACGCTCGGCGCCGCAGAAGCCGCGCTGCAGCGCACGGTCGAGGCGGTCGACCAGTTGCCCGCCGAGGAGATCCACGGGGTGACGCTGTCGATCGGCGTCGTCGCAATGCGACCGCAGGAATCGGCAGCGCAGGTACTGGCCCGCGCGGACGCCGCGATGTACCAGGCCAAGCGCGGCGGCGGAAACCGCGTGGCAGCACTCGCAGGCGGTGCGATCCCACCGCCGAACCACCAACCGGTCGAAGATCACTCCGTGTGGGTCCCGCCGGACGCTCTCTAACCCGATCGAGCCCTAAACGGAGATCACCCCCGGCTGCCACGATCACTCGGCGGTGACCACCGCTAGCCCCGCCGATGGTGCGATCCGTCACCCCTCCGCCGCACGATCGCCGCACGGAAGATCACATTTGCGCAGCTCGCGACGCATGTCGGGAACTCATCGCTGGGCCGTTCGGCGGTACCATCACTCGCGCCGGAAGTCGTGCAGGGGCGCTGGACCAGCAGCCGAACCAGTCCGGTTACCCTTCACCCGCTTGGACGCAACAGGCACTGCCGGCCACCACGCCGCACAGAGATCAAGGGAGAGCGCAGATGCTCCAGGGCGACACCGCCCCGGCCCCCTCCCACCGCGCTGCCGCACATCCGGAACCGGTCAGCACCGTCGTGCTCGCCGCCGGTGAGGGAACCAGGATGCGGTCGGCCACCCCGAAGGTGCTGCACCGGCTCGCGGGCAGACCGCTCGTCGAGCACGCGGTGCGAGCGGCGGCCGGAGTCGAGCCCGATTCGCTGGTGGTCGTGCTGGGGCACGGCCGCGAGGCCGTCGCCGAGCACCTCGACGGCGTGGCCAAGGCACTCGACCTGCCGATCAACACCGCGGTCCAGGAGCAACAGCTGGGAACCGGGCACGCGGTGTCCTGCGGGCTCAGCGCCCTGCCGTCCGAGCTCACCGGCACTGTCCTGGTCAGCTACGGCGACGTACCGCTGCTCGACAGCGAAACGCTGCGCGGACTGCTCGCCGAGCACACCCTTTCCGGCAACGCAGTCACCGTGCTGACCGCCGTGGTCGACGAGCCCACCGGCTACGGCCGGATGCTGCGCGACGCCGACGGCAACGTCACCGGGATCGTCGAGCAGAAGGACGCCACCCCGGAGCAGGCGGACATCACCGAGATCAACTCCGGTGTCTACGCCTTCGACGCGGAAGTCCTCACCGACGCGCTCAAGCGGCTGTCCACCGACAACGCCCAGGGCGAGCTCTACCTGACCGACGTGCTGTCCATCGCGCGCGCCGACGGCCGCCCGGTGGGTGCGCTGGTCTGCTCCGACCAGTGGCTGGTGGAGGGCATCAACGACCGGGTGCAGCTGGCCCGGCTCGGTGCCGAGCTCAACCGCCGTCTGCTGCTGAAGTGGATGCGCGCCGGCGTCACGATCACCGACCCGAACTCGGTGCAGCTGGACTGCGACGTGGAGCTGGACCGCGACGTGCTGGTCGAGCCGGGCGTGCAGCTGCGCGCCGGGACCACCGTCGGCGAAGGCGCCACCATCGGTCCGGACACCACGCTGACCGGCTGCACCGTGCACCCCGGCGCGTCCGTGGTGCGCACCCACGGCGAAGGCGCTGAGGTCGGCGCGAACGCCAGCGTCGGTCCGTTCGCGTTCCTGCGCCCCGGTACCCGGCTCTCCGCGAAGGGCAAGATCGGCACCTTCGTCGAGACCAAGAACGCCGAGATCGGCGAGGGCACCAAGGTGCCGCACCTGACCTACGTGGGCGACGCGACGATCGGTGCGCACACCAACATCGGCGCGGCCACGATCTTCGTCAACTACGACGGGGTGAACAAGCACCACACCGTGATCGGGTCGCACGCCCGGACCGGTGCGGACAACACCTTCGTCGCCCCGGTCGAGATCGGCGACGGCGCCTACACCGCCGCCGGCTCGACGATCACCCAGGATGTCCCGCCGGGGGCGATGGCCGTCGCCCGCGGCAGGCAACGCAACGTCGAGGGCTGGGTGGCCAAGCGCCGCTCCGGCACCCCGGCGGACGAGGCCGCACAACAGGCCTTGGCGAAGGAACCGACCACCAATCCGACGGAAGACGCCCAACGACGGACGTCGAACGGGGAGGGACGATGACCGTGAGTGCCATGTCTGCGACCCCGAAGAAGAGCCTCAAACTCTTCTCCGGTAGCAGCCACCCGGAACTTGCCGAGGAGGTGGCCAAGCAGCTCGACGTAACGGTCACGCCCCAGGCTGCCTACAAGTTCGCCAACGGCGAGATCTTCGTGCGCTACGACGAGTCGGTGCGCGGCTGCGACGCCTTCGTCATCCAGTCGCACTGCAACCCGCTCAACGACGCCATCATGGAACAGCTGATCATGGTGGACGCGCTCAAGCGGGCCAGCGCCAAGCGCATCACCGTGGTCATGCCTTTCTACGGCTACGCCCGGCAGGACAAGAAGCACAAGGGCCGCGAGCCGATCTCGGCGCGCCTGATCGCTGATCTGTTCAAGACCGCGGGTGCCGACCGCATCATGGCGATCGACCTGCACACCGACCAGATCCAGGGCTTCTTCGACGGTCCGGTGGACCACCTGATGGCGCAGAAGCTGCTGGCCAGCTACATCCGGGACACCTACTCGGACGAGCAGATCACCGTGGTCTCCCCCGACTCCGGCCGCGTCCGGGTGGCGGAGAAGTGGGCGGACGACCTGGGCGGTACCCCGCTGGCGTTCATCCACAAGACCCGCGACCCCAGCAAGCCGAACCAGGTGGTCGCCAACCGCGTCGTCGGTGACGTCGAGGGCCGGCTGTGCGTGCTGGTCGACGACATGATCGACACCGGCGGCACGATCACCAAGGCCACCGAGCAGCTGCTGGCCTCGGGCGCCAAGGACGTCATCATCGCGGCGACGCACGCGGTGCTGTCCGGCCCGGCGGTGGAGCGCCTGTCCTCCTGCGGCGCGAAGGAGGTCGTCCTGACCAACACGCTGCCGATCCCGGAGGAGCGCCGCTTCGACAACCTCACGGTCCTGTCGATCGCCCCACTCGTCGCCGAGGCGATCCACCAGGTCTTCGAGGACGGCTCGGTCACCAGCCTCTTCGACGGCCGCGCCTGATCCTTTCAAGCGCGAAACGGCCCCGGTCCACGCGGACCGGGGCCGTTCGTCGTTCGCTCAGACGGTGGTGACGACCTCGTCGTAGCCGAGGCGGGGGAGGCGGTCGAACCAGGCGTTCTCGGCCGGCTTGCCGAGGTTCACCGCGACCAGGACCTGCTGCTTGCCGCCGGGGAAGAACTCCTCGTTGATGCCCGCCGCGTTGAAGCCGGTCATCGGGCCCGCCGCCAGACCGGCCGCGCGGACGCCCAGGATGAAGTAGGCGACCTGCAGGGACGCGTTGAGCTTCGCGTTCTGCTCGCGGAAGGTGTCGTCGGCGAAGATGTCCTTCGCGTTCGGGTTCGGCGGGAACACCCGCGGCAGGTTCTCGTGGAAGTCGGTGTCGGCGGCCAGCAGCGCCACCAGCGGGGCGTTCTCGGTCTTGCTCCGGTTGCCTTCCATCAGGTGCGGCAGCAGACGCTGCTTGCCCTCGTCGGAACGCACCAGCACGATCCGCAGCGGCTGCTGGTTCATCGACGTCGGGGCCCACTTGACCAAGTCGTAGACGGCCTGGACCTGCTCGTCGGACACCGGTTCGCCGGTGAACGCGTTCGCGGTGCGGGCCTCGCGGAACAGCAGGTCCTGCGCCTCAGCGCCGAGCACGAGCTGCGCCTGGTCGACAGCGGTCATGGTGGTCCTCCCAAATGAGTTCGCGGTGGGCCCGCCCCTTCGGGCGAACCCACCCACCACAACCTCATTGAACTTTCAAGTATTCCCGATCAGTCGAAGAGCCCGATGAGTTCGTTGAACGCCACACCGACGAACAGCGCCAGGCACAGCACCATCATCGCGTTCGACAGCCACCGGGACCGGTGCTCGGCGGGCATCATCGTCTTCGAGTTCAGCAACACCAGCAAGGTCCCCGCCAGGAAGGGCATGAACAGCGCGCCCAGCACGCCGTACACCACGGTCAGCTGGAACGGCTTGCCCAGGAACAGCAGCAGCATCGGCGGGAAGGTCAACCACAGCAGGTAGACGCGGTAGGCGGTGCTGTTCATGCCCGCCTTGTGGTCGTAGTCGCCCGCACTCTCCGGCGGCGCGTCCTTGGGCAGCCGCCAGGTGCGCCACCAGTCGGCGAACAGCAGGCTGACGCCGTTCCACACGCCGATCACCGAGCTGAACGCGACCGCGAAGAAGCCCACCAGGAACGGGATCCGCGCCCACTGCCCGTAGTCCGCGGCCAGCGTGTCACCCAACTGCAGCAGGCCCTTGTCGCCGCTGGTCAGATCATGCCCGGCCAGGATCTCCGCACCGACCACCAGCATCGCGACCACGAAGATCCCGGTGGTGAGGTAGCCGACGGCATTGTCCGCGCGCATGAACGGCATCCAGCGCGGGGTCCGCCAGCCCTTGGCGAAGGTCCAGTAGCCGTAGGCGGCCATGGTGATCGTGCCGCCGACGCCGCCCATCAGCCCGAGGACGTAGGCGACCGAACCGTCCGGCAGCGTCGGCACCAGCCCCTCGCCCAGCTCCAACAGGTTCGGGCCGACCAGCACCGCGGTGCCGACCACCGTCACGAACATGACGCCGACCAGAGCGGTCATGAGCTTCTCGAGCAGCGCGTACCGGCCGAACCAGACCAGCGCCAACCCGAGCAGGCCGCAGATGATCGCCCAGCCGCTGACCGGCAGCACCGGGAACAGCGCGTTCAGCGGCAGCGCCGAGGCCGACATCGCGGTGGCGCCGTAGATGAAGCCCCAGACCACCGCGTAGGCGCCGAAGTAGCCGACCGCCCAGCGCCCCAGGGTGCGCCAGCCGGACAACATGGTCCGCCCAGACGCCAGGTGCCAGCGCCCCACGGCTTCGCCGAGCGCCAGCTTGAAGATCGTGCCCAGCACCACCGCCCAGAACAGGGTGTAGCCGAAGCGGGAACCGGCGACGAGGGTGGCGACCAGATCGCCCGCCCCGACGCCAGTCGCCGCGGCCATGATGCCGGGACCGACCTGTTTGATCTTGGCCCGCCAAGTCGGCTCGGGCGCGGTGGCGTCCCAGGTGTTCGCGTCTGCAGCCATGCCGCGGAAGCTAGCCCGAAATTTCGGACGAAATCGATCACGTCGACCGAACCGTGACTTCACCGCGTTCACCGAACACGATCTGGTGACCAGCGACGTCGAACCGGACCAGCGCAGCGCCCCTTGCGAGTCCCGGCTAGCGACACCGACCAGCCGCCACCAGTGGCTTCTACGTGTTCTGGGCGCCCGAAGTGATCTTCGAGTTGATCAACCGCAGCGCAGCGCCCCGCACCAGGGGTCACCCACGCGAAAACATCTATGCGAGCACCGTTTAGACTATTTAGGTTGCCTCGGCGAGGTCGGGACGTTCGCCCGGCGTGATCGGCGCGGTGGCACGGTGACCGCCGACTCATTCGGTTGGTGCACTGATGTCGCTCATACCCCGGGTGCCCGTTTGCGGCACCGCGTCGATTCGCTCCAGCAGCGCGTCCCACCGCCGCAGGCCAGCGACCTATTCACGTTCGCCCGACGTCATGAGGAGTGCACCACCGTGTCCGAGGTTCGTATCGCCGTCGAACAGCGCACCGAGTTCGGCAAGGGTGCGGCCCGCCGCACCCGTCGTGCCGGCAAGATCCCCGCGGTCCTCTACGGCCACGGCTCCGACCCGAAGCACCTGTCGCTGCCGTCCGTCGAGTTCGCCCGCGCCATCCGCGAGAACGGGAACAACGCGGTCCTGACTCTCGACGTGGCCGGCAGCGGCAGCGAGCTCGCGCTGACCAAGACCATCACCAGCCACTCGATCAAGGGCTACATCGAGCACGTCGACCTGCTGCTGGTCAAGCGCGGTGAGAAGGTCACCGTCGCGGTTCCGGTCGTGCTCGCCGGCGAGGCGGGCCCGGGCGGCCTGGTCAGCCAGGCCACCACCGAGATCGAGATCGAGGCCGAGGCCCTGCACATCCCGGAGCAGCTCGAGCTGTCCATCGCGGGCGCCGAGGTCGGCACCCAGTTCCACGCCTCCGACATCGAGCTGCCGCAGGGTGTCACCCTGCAGGCCGACCCGGAGCTGCTGATCGTCAACGTCACCGAGGCCGCTGCCGCGATGGCCGAGGAAGCCGCCGCGGGCGCGGCTGCCGAGGGCGAGTCCGCGGAGGCCTGATCCTCCCCCGACGTCTGGCGCACCGCGCGCTGTCCCACTTCTCCGTGGGGCAGCGCGCGACCTGCCATCTGGGAACTTGTCTCCGAACTCTTTTGCGTGGCGGGCCGGTAGCGGAACCTCAGCGCCCGCCCGAGCTCCGGAATCCCGGACTTGTGCATGACCAATACACGGCGTGCGGGCTGCCCTCGCCAGGCGGACGCTGAGAACCCGCGGCGGCGCAAGCGCCGAGGGTGGGCTAAGCGCCTTCGGCGTTTCAAGGCAAAAGAGGGTCGAGCAGAATGGGATGCATCCCCGCACACCCAGCTAGAGCAGGAGACTTCCCACCGTGACTTCCCCGGACGCGGTTTCGCTGATCGTCGGGCTCGGCAACCCCGGCCCGCGCTACGTCGGCAACCGGCACAACATCGGTTTCCTGGTCGCCGATGAGCTCGCGGATCGGGTCGGCGGGAAGTTCAAGGCGCACAAGTCCGGCGCCGAGGTCGTCGAAGGACGGCTGTCCGGAGCTCGCGCGGTGCTCGTGAAGCCGCGCTCGTTCATGAACCTCTCCGGTGGCCCGGTGGCCGGCGCGGTGAAGTTCTACAAAACCCCGCCGGAGTCCCTGATCGTGATCCACGACGAGCTGGACCTGCCGTTCGGCACCATCCGGCTCAAGCGCGGCGGCGGCGAGAACGGCCACAACGGCCTGCGCTCGATCAGCAAGTCCGTCGGCACCCGCGACTACATCCGGATCCGCTTCGGCATCGGCCGCCCGCCCGGTCGGATGGACCCGGCCGACTACGTCCTCAAGGACTTCTCCACCATCGAGCGCAAGGAACTGACGTACTTCATCGACGTCTGCGCCGACGCAGTCGAAGCAGTGGCCACCAAGGGCCTAGAAGCCGCCCAAAACCAGTTCCACTGATCCCAGCCCGGCCCTCCGCCGGCGCCAGTTGATCGACGACGCGAGGCGGCCACCCGACCGGTGGACTCCACTGTGGTCAGTCGGATGGGACCAGGGAGGCTGTGGCGGCTCGTTGGAGCTTGCCGGACGGGGTTTTCGGCAGCGAGCCCGGAGCGAGCACCACGACTGCGGATGGCCGGACGCCGACTGCGTCGACGACTCGGGCCGCGACCTGCTTGCGCAGCTGCTTCTCCGCTTCCGCGTCGCCCGCGAAGCGGGATTCCAGGACCACGGCGAAGCGCTCGCGACGGCTTCCGGCCTCCTGCCGGACCGCGGCGGCGTTGCCCGCTCGCACTCCGTCGACCTCGCAGGCCGCTCGCTCGATGTCGACCGGGTAGATGTTGCGGCCACCCATGATGATCACGTCCTTGCGGCGACCGCAGATCACCACCTGCCCGCCGATCAGGTAACCCTCGTCCCCGGTGTCCAACCAACCCGCACTGTCCTGAGTGGACAAGGGCCCGTCCACGGTCAGGTAGCCCGGCGACACCGCGGCACCGCGGATGCGCAGGCGTCCGACCTGACGCTCCCCCAGCTGTCGCCCGTCGTCGTCCACCACTTCGACCTCCAGGCCCGGCAGCGGACGGCCGAGCAGCGCGAACTGCCGCGCCCGCGGGGCGTCCGCCGACGCCGGCTCGGCCCGTCGCTGCTGCTCCAGCGCGTCGGCGTCGACGACGTCGACCTCCAGCCCGCGCCCGAGCGTCGCGAAGGAGACCGCGAGCGTCGCCTCCGCCATCCCGAACGCGCACACCATGCTCGTCGAGCTGAGCCCGAACCGCGCGCCCGCCTCGGTGAAGATCCGCACCGCCGCTGGGTCGATGGGTTCCGCGCCGTTGAGCGTGAAGCGGACGCTGGTGAGGTCGAAGTCCCCGTCGTCGGCGCGGGCCATCCGGCGGCCGACGATCGCGTAGGCGAAGTTCGGCGCCGCCGTCACGGTGGCGCGGTACTTGGTGATCAGCTCCGGCCACAGCAGCGGTCGGGCCAGGAAGTCGGCCGGGGTGACCTTGACCGCCGACATGCCGATGGCCATCGGCACCGTCAAGCAGCCGACCATGCCCATGTCGTGGAACAGCGGCAGCCACGACACCGCCACGTCCCGCTCGGCGTCCAGCTCGGCGGCTTCGACCATCGCCAGCACGTTGGCGTGGAGGTTGCCGTGGGTGATCCGAACCGCCTTGGGATCGGCGGTGGAGCCGCTGGTCAACTGCAACAGCGCAGTGGCGTCCTCGGTCGTCTCCACCGGTTCGGCGAGCGGCGCGACCTCGGCTTCGGCGAGCTCGGCCAGCTCCCGGTGCGCGATCGAATTCTCCTCCAGCAGCCCGGAAAGCTGCTCGAACGGCGGGCCCAGCAGCACCAGCCGGGCACCGATCATCTTCAGCACCCGCACGGTGTCCTCCGCCCAGTGCGCGAGGTCCGTCCGCGGAGTCGGTTGGTGCAGCATGGTCACGCTGCCACCGCCGAGCCACACCGCCTGCACGGCGGGCGCGATCAGCCCGGGATCAGCGGCGAGGATCGCAACGGCGGCGCCAGGCGCGAGCTCGTCGCCGAGCGCCCCGGCGACCCGTCGCGCGTCGGCGTGCACCTGGCCCCACGTGCGGAACCAGGGCTGCTCAGGTTCACCAGTGGTGAGTCCGCGACCACTCTCGCCGGAGTTGCGCTGCGCGGACGCCACCAGTGTCTCCACAAACCGACTCATGTGACGCAGCTTACTGTCCGCGAGATCAGCGGCACAAAACCAAGAGCGGCGATCAGCCGAGCTGGTCGGCGAGTTCCATCCAGCGGGCTTCGACGTCGTCCTTCTCCTGGTGCAGCGCGCGCAGCTCGCCGTTCAGCTTCGCCAGCCGCTCCGGCTCCGTCGCGGCCTCCGCGAGCTTCTCGTGCAGCTTCTGCTCCTTGTCCGCGAGCTTGTCGAGCTGCCGCTCGCAGCGCGAGAGCTCCTTGCGCGCCGCGTGTTCCTCAGCCCCCGAGAGCCCGCTCGGCTTCGCCGCGTCGATGGCCTGCTTGCCGACGCTGCTGTCCTCCGCCTCCAGCAGCGACTCGCGGCGCGTCAGGTACTCGTCGATGCCGCCCGGCAAATGCGTCAACCGGCCGTCGCCGAACAGCGCGTGCACGCTGTCGCACACCCGCTCCACCAGGTACCGGTCGTGCGAGACGACCACCAGCGTGCCCGGCCAGGTGTCGAGCAGGTCCTCCAGCTGCTGGAGGGTGTCGATGTCCAGGTCGTTGGTCGGCTCGTCCAGGACCAGCACGTTCGGCTCGGCCATCAGCAGTCGCGCCAGCTGCAGCCGGCGGCGCTCGCCACCGGAGAGGTCGCCGACCGGCGTCCACTGGCGGCCCTTGCCGAACCCGAACCGCTCCCCCAGCTGCGAGGCGGACAGCTCGTACTTGCCGAGGGTGACCCGCTCCGCGACGTCCTCGATCGCCTCCAGCACGCGCCAGTCGCCGGGCAGGTCGTGCAGCTCCTGGGTGAGGTGGGCCAGGCGGACGGTCTTGCCCTCGGTGAGCTTGCCCGCGTCCGGCTCGCGCTCACCGGCGAGCAGCTTCAGCAGCGTCGTCTTGCCGGAACCGTTGACACCGACCAGACCGATCCGGTCGCCAGGGCCGATCCGCCAGGTCACGCCGTCCAGCAGGGTCCGGTCGGCGATCCGCAGGTCGACGTCCTCCAGCTCCAGCACGGTCTTGCCCAGCCGCCGCTTGGCGAAGGCGAGCAGCTCGACGGAGTCGCGCGGGTCCGGCACGTCGGAGATCAGCGCCTCGGCGGCCTCGACCCGGTAGCGCGGCTTGGACGTGCGGGCCTTGGCCCCGCGCTGCAGCCACGCGAGTTCCTTGCGCGCGAGGTTCTGCCGCTTCTCCTCGACGGCCTGCGCGATCCGGGCGCGCTCGGCGCGGGCGAAGATCCAGTCCGCGTAGCCGCCCTCGTACTGCTCGACGCGGCCGTCCACGACCTCCCAGGTCCGGTTGCAGACGGTGTCCAGGAACCAGCGGTCGTGGGTGACGACCACCAGCGCGCACTTGCGCTCCAGCAGGTGGTCGGCCAACCAGCGCACGCCCTCGACGTCGAGGTGGTTGGTCGGCTCGTCCAGCACCAGCAGGTCGATGTCGCGGATCAGCGCGGCGGCCAGCGCGACGCGGCGGCGCTCGCCACCGGAGAAGTCCTTGACCGGGGTGTCCAGCCCGAGCCTGGTCATGCCGAGCCCGCTGAGCACGGAGCGCACCTTCGCGTCGGCGGCCCACTCGTGCTCGGCGGTGAAGCCGTGCGGGTCGAGCACGGCGTTGCGCACGGTGGCGTCCTCGGGGAGCTCGGTGCGCTGCGTGACCACGGCCATCCGCAGGTCGCGCGTTTGGCTCACCCGGCCGTCGTCCGGTTCGGCGAGACCGGCGAGCACCTCGAGCAGCGTCGTCTTGCCGCCGCCGTTGAGCCCGACGACCCCGACCCGCTCACCCGCGGACACGCCCAGGGACACGCCGTCCAGCAGCGGGCGCACGCCGTAGCTCTTGTGGACTGATTCGAGATTGACCAGGTTCACCATCGAGTGCTCGTCTACTCCATCAACTGCGTTGCGTGGTCATGGCCCCGTGCGGGGGATGTCAGGCCAGGCGTGGGGTGGTCAATTTCGCGCGAAATTGACCGTCACCCGGGTGAAGGTCAATTTCGCGAGAAATTGGCACACACCCGTCAGGCGTGGACCTGGGGTGGGGTGGGTCGGTGGGCCGGCTCTTCGGACACGAGCTTCGCGCCCGGCACCGGGCCGTGG
The DNA here is from genome assembly GCF_053593195.1 of Saccharopolyspora sp. NPDC002376. Lineage (NCBI taxonomy): Bacteria > Bacillati > Actinomycetota > Actinomycetes > Pseudonocardiales > Pseudonocardiaceae > Saccharopolyspora > Saccharopolyspora sp. NPDC002376. The sequence continues at coordinate 13,568 of NZ_JBSFBZ010000003.1, read as the reverse complement.
GCCACGCGGACCGTGCGGCACACGCCCGCGCCGGAGAGCTCTGCGGCCACGCGCACCGCCGCGTCCGCGTCCGTGCACAGGAAGGCGCAGGTCGGCCCGGAACCCGAGATGATGCCCGCGAGGGCACCCGCCTGCACGCCCGCGCGCAGCGTGCGGCGCAGTCCCGGGCGCAGCGACACAGCGGCGGCCTGCAAGTCGTTGCCCAGCAGCAGCGCGAGCTGGCGGGGATCGCCGGAGGCCAGCGCCTCCAGCAGCGGCTCGACCTCGCCGACGCGGTTCGGCCGGGACTCCGCCCGCAGCCGGTCCAGCTCGGCGTAGGCAGCGGGAGTGCTCAGCCCCTCCTTGTCGAGCGCGATCACCCAGTGGAAGGTGTACCGGGCCAGCACCGGCACCAGCCGCTCGCCGCGGCCCGTGCCCAGCGCGGTGCCGCCCTGCAGGGAGAACGGGACGTCGCTGCCCAGCTTCGCGGCGAACTCGCTGAGCTCGTCGCGCCCCAGTTCGAGCCGCCAGAGCTGATTGAGCGCCAGCAGCGTCGCGGCCGCGTCAGCGCTGCCCCCGGCCATGCCACCGGCGACCGGGATGCCCTTGTTGATCGACACCCGCACGCCGGGTTCCTCCGGGTCCCGACCGCTGTGCTCGGCGAGCAGCCGCACCGCCTTCCAAGCCAGGTTGCTGGCGTCGGTGGGCACCGAGTCGGCGCCCTCGCCCTGCACGTCGATGCCGGGTTCGTCGGCGGCCAGCACGGTGACCTCGTCGGTCATCGACAACGCCTGGAAGACGGTGACCAGCTCGTGGTAGCCGTCCGGCCTCGCATCGCCGACCGACAGGTGCAGGTTCACCTTCGCCGGAACGCGAACGGTGATGGGGGTAGGAACCACGGAGAGCACAACTAAAGCCTACGTGCATGAGGAACCTCACCGCCGAGTTCCCTGCGCAGAAGGCTGCCCCCGACTCGCCTTGCCCAGCGGTGCCGGTGGCGGAAGACGAGGAGGGCACCGCCCGGGCCGTGGCCCGGAGGGTGCCCGCCGCCGCTGTGCTGCTGATCAGGAAGCCGGGATGACGGCCACGCCACCCCACTTCTGGTTGATGAAGTCCTTGACCTGCTGGGAGCGCAGCAACTCGGCCAGCTTCGTGATCCGCGGGTCCTTCGCCAGCGCCGGGGTGGTCACCAGACCGTTGGCGTACGGGTTGTTCTCCGGGCTCTCCACGATGACCGGGTCCTTCAGCTTGGCCTTGACCGCGTAGTTGCCGTTGACCACCGCAGCGGCCGCGTCGTCGACCGAGCGCGGCAACTGGTCGGGCGACAGGTCCTTGAAGTCGATGTTCTTCGGGTTCTCCGCGATCGCGGCCTCCAGCCGGGTGCCGACCGAGGCCTCCGGCTTGAGCTTGATCAGCCCGCCCTGCTCCAGCAGCTTCAGGCCGCGGAACTGGTTCGCCGGATCGTTGGACAGCGTCACGGTCGCGCCGTTCGGGACGTCGTTCAGCGACTTGAACTGCTTGGAGTACACCGCGAGCGGCTCCAAGTGCACCGGCGCGATCCACTCGAAGTCACCACCGCGCTGCTGGCGGTACTCGTCCAGGTAGGGCTGGTGCTGGAAGAAGTTCGCGTCCAGCTCGCCGTGCGCCACCGCTTCGTTGGGCCGGTTGTAGTCGTCGAACTTGACGATTTCGATGCCGATCCCGGCCTGCTCGGCCAGGTTGTCCTTGACGTACTGCAGGATCTCGCCGTGCGGGGTCGGGCTGACCGCGACCCGGATCGGGGCGTTGGGGTCCTCAGCGGCCGACGTACCGCCGCACGCGGTCAGCGCCAGACCGGCGGCGACCACCAGGGCCGCGAAGCGCAAACGCATCAGGAATTGTCCTTTCTGGACGTCAGAACGGGAAAGCTCCCGAACGAAGGGGAATCGGGTCCTCAGACCCGCGAAGTCGAGATGTTCAGGCGAGGTTCAGCCAGCCGCGACGCGGCGGCGGTCGACCAGCTTGGCCGTGATGTCGGTGAGCAGCTGCATCGCGAAGGCGAGCACTGCGAGCACCACGACGGAGCCGTAGAGCAGCCGGTCGTCGTAGCCCTGGTAGCCGTCCTGGATCGCCGTCGTGCCCAGGCCACCGCCGCCGATCGCGCCCGCCATCGCGGCGTAGCCGATCAGCGCCACCGCGGTGACGCCGACGGCGCCGACCAACGCGGCCCGCGCCTCGCCGAGCAGCACCGTCCACACGATCCGCAGGCGGCTGGACCCGGTGGTGATCGCCGCTTCCACGACGGTGAAGCTGACCTCGCGCAACGCGTTCTGCGTCAACCGCGCGAAGAACGGCACCGCACCGATGGTCAGCGGCACGATCACTGCGGTGCTGCCGATCGACGTGCCGATCAGCAGCCGGGTGAACGAGGCCAGCACCACCAGCAGCACCACGAACGGCACCGAGCGCACGACGTCGACGACGACGCCGAGCACCCGGTACAGCACTGGCTTCGGGTTCAGCCCGACCGGCGAGCTCAGGTGCAGCAGAACTCCGAGCGGCAGGCCTCCCAGCACTGCCAGCAGGGTCGAGATCAACACCATGTAGAGCGTGCCGAGCGTTGCTTCACCGAGAACCGAGAAGACCTCCGACCAGGGGGTCACATCACTCACGCAGCAACTCCGTCAACACAAACCGGGGCACGGCGCACGTGCGCGTCCCGCTCGACCATCCACTTGAGCGCGGCCTCGGCGCGTTCGCCGCTCAGACCGACCTTGAACTTGGCCACCGGCGTGTCACCGAGGCGGGTCAGCCCGCCACCGAGGATCGCCAGCTCCACGCCGAACCGGCTGGCCGCCTCCGGCAGCAGCGCCCCGACCGCGGCGAAGCCGACCAGCACGACCTCGGCGACCACGTCGTGGCGGCCGTCGGACGGGCGCAGGGGCTCGGCCTGGTCGGTGTCGGGCAGCAGCGAGGAGCTGACCCGGCTGCCGGGCTCGGAGACGAGGTCGAGCACCTTGCCGTGCTCCACCACGCGACCGTCCTCCAGCACCGCGACGTCGTCGGCGATCTTGCGCACCACGGCCATGTCGTGGGTGACCACCAGGACGGTGACGCCGAGTTCGGCGCGGGCGCGGTCCAGCACGGTCAGCACCGAGTCGGTGGTGCCGGGGTCCAGCGCGGAAGTCGGTTCGTCGGCCAGCAACACCGACGGCTTGGCGGCCAGCGCCCGGGCGACCGCGATCCGCTGCCGCTGCCCGCCGGAGAGCTGGTCGGGGTAGACCGAGGCCTTGTCCGCGAGGCCGACGAGGTCCAGCAGCTCACCGACGCGGGTGCGCCGCTGCGGCCCGGAAACGCCGGCCGCCTCCAGCGGCAGCGCGACGTTGCCCGCGGCGGTGCGCTGCCGCAGCAGCGAATCCCCTTGCGGGACAACACCGATCTGTCGGCGCGCGGCGCGCAGGGCGCGGCCGTCGAGGGAAACCAGGTCGGTGCCGTCCACCCGGATGGCGCCCGAGTCCGGCTTCTCCAGCAGCGCGATGCACCGCGCCAACGTCGACTTGCCGGCACCGCTCGGGCCGACCACACCGCACACCGCGCCGGCCGGAACCTCCATGGTGACGCCGTTGAGGGCGCGCACGGATCCGTTGTTGCTCTGGAAGGACTTGGTCAGGTTCTCGACTGTGATCACGATCGACTCCACATCAGCTCGCGACGGCCGCGCTCCATCACGGGAGCAGCAGGCCAGGGAACTTCGGAAACGGAGGAAAGGGCTGGGTCACATCGCGCGACGACAGGCGGTGGTGGTGCGTCGCCCGTGGTCGATGACGCGACGCTGCGTCAGCAGCCTCCGGATGTGGCTTTGCGACGATCGGGCCAGCAACACAGGGGTGTCACCCGCGAGCGGACTGGCTAACAGCGCGTTGGAATCCACGACTACTCCATCGGTCCTGGCGTTAGCACCTGCCCATCGGGTGGTTGCTGCGGCGTCGCGGAGCCAGGTCTCTCGGCCGCTCGGGATGGATTTCCCGAATAGTAGAACCCACTGGCGGATTCCAGCGCAAGTTGATAACCGTCACTTTCTGGAATCGTTCGCCAAATCACACACTCGGTCGAGCAGGAAACCCCTGGACGTCAAGGGATGAGCGTGACCCGGAGTAGCGAACCAGTTCCGCTTGGCAAGCGCCCAGACGGGTGGATCAGCTGACGCTGTCGGCAGCCGCAGCTTCCGCGATGCGCGCGAAATCAGCGATCTGCAGCTGCTCCCCGCGAGCCGTCGGCTCGACGTCAGCAGCGCGCAGCAGAGCCTCCGCACGCGCGGCGGAACCGGCCCAGCCGGACAGTGCACTGCGCAAGGTCTTGCGCCGCTGGGCGAACGCTGCGTCCACGACGCGGAAGACGTCCTCGCGCCGCGCGTTCGACGGCGGATCGACGCGCCGGAACGACACCAGCCCGGAGTCCACATTGGGCACCGGCCAGAACACCTTGCGCGGCACCGGACCCGCCCGCCGCACATCGGCGTACCAAGCGGCCTTGACGCTCGGCACGCCGTAAACACGACTACCGGGCTCCGCGGACATCCGGTCGGCAACCTCGGCCTGCACCATGACCAGCCCGTGCTGCAAGCTCGGCAGCTCCGCCAGCAGGTGCAGCACGACCGGAACGGCCACGTTGTAGGGCAGATTCGCGACGAGCGCAGTCGGCGGCACAGCGAAGTCCTCAGCCCGCACGCGCAGTGCGTCAGCCTCGATCACGGTGAGCCGATCGGCCAACCCCGGCGCGAACTCCTCAGCAGTGCGTGGCAACCGCGCAGCGAGCACCGGATCGATCTCAACAACCGTCACCGCACCAGCGGCCGGCAGCAGCGCGAGCGTCAGCGAGCCGAGCCCGGGCCCAATCTCCAGAGCGACGTCGTCAGCAGTGACCGACGCCGAGGACACGATGCGCCGCACCGTGTTCGGGTCGTGCACGAAGTTCTGCCCGAGCTTCTTCGTCGGCCGAATGCCCAACTCCGCAGCCAGCCGACGCACATCGGCCGGGCCGAGCAGCGCCGCCTGCTGGTCGTCCACAGTCAAAAAGTACCCGCACCCCACCTAAAGCCCCCGACCAGGTGCACCACCAGCGGCGGGCGCACGGAGGAGCAGCGAGATCAGCTGGCGGACCAGCCCATGGCTCGACGATGGGAAAAGCGGCGAGGCGAGCTCTGCACGGCCCAGTCGTCAGGCAAGCGGCGAAGCCGCTTCCAGCGGTGAACAGCTACTGCGAAGCTCAACTGGCACCGCGCGGCGGAAGTCGCATGCGCCGCAGGCGCATAGCCCGAGCAAGCAACTGGCACCGCTGCGGGTTCTCAGAGGCTTTCTCGCGAGGACAGCCCGGACGCCGCGTATCGGTTTCATACTCAAGTCCGGGATCCCGCAGCGAGAAAGCCTCTGAGGTTCCGCTACCCGCACCGCCACGCAGCACGAGCCGGCAAAACGAGAAATCAGCTCAGGCCGAGCTTGGCGGAGCAGCCGGGCCAGGCACCGTAGCTGCCGCCTCGGGCCGCGCGGACCTTCTCCGCGACCGCGATCTGCTGCTCGCGGCTGGCCTGGTGCGGGTACGGGGCGTACTGGTCGCCGCCGTAGGCGTCCCAGGTGGACTTGTCGAACTGCAGGCCGCCGTAGTAGCCGTTGCCGCTGTTAATGGCCCAGTTGCCGGTCGCCTCACACTGCGCGAGCTTGTCCCAGACACCGCTGGCACTGCTCGGCGGCTGCTTGCCGCCGATGCGCACGACCTTCTCCTGCGCTTCCTTGGTGACCTTCTCGCCGACCGTCTCGCGGTTGACCTCTTCGCCGTTGCGAGTGGTCACGCGGGTGGTCACGATCTTCTCACCGGGCACGCCGGGGAACTCGACCCGCTCTTCGCCCTTGAACATCGAGTTGTCGACGACCTCGCGGACCGGCGGCTCGACGGGCATCGTCACGTTGATCACCGTGCTGCTGTTGCGCACGATGCTGATCTCGGCACCGCTGACCAGTCGCTGGTCGCCGCCGGGCGTGATGGTGTCCTCGGCGCCGAGCTTGAGGTTCTGCTCCTTGACCAGCTCGTCGATGTTCACGGCGGTCGTGGTGAGCTTGCGCGGCTCGTTGGCGCCGTCGATGACGGTGATGTCCTTGCTGGTCTTGATGACCAGCTCCATGCCGTCGGAGGGCACGGCCATGCCGCGGTTGGCGGACAGCCAAGCGCCGTCGGTGGGCACGCCGAGCTGCTGCAGCGCCTGCCCGACGGTGACCGAGCGGACCCACTCCTCGCGGATCTCGCCGTCCACGTTGAGCTTGAGCAGGCGACCGCGGTCGAGGGTGATGGTGTCGCCGTGGCCGACCTTGGCCTGCGGGGACGGACTCAGCGCGTCGTGCGGACCGACCGCGATGCCCTCTTCTTCGAGGACCTCGCCGACGGTGCTGTCGAAGGTGTTGACGGTGCGCTCGTGCCCGTCGACCTCGACGGTCACCGACTTGTCCATCGCGGCGGCCGCGCCGCCGGTGCCGGTGAGGGTGAGCAGCACGCCGGCCACCGCACCCTTGAGGAAGCGCCGCTTCCAGGTGGTGACCGCTTCGACGACCTCCGCCGGCGGAGCCTCGCCCTCCTCGGCCTCCGGCAGCACGTCCGGGATGACCAGGGGCGGCAGGACGGTGGTCTCGGCGTTGATCAGCCGGATGACCTCGTCGACGTCGATCTCGGCGGTCGCGAGCATGTTCTCGGCGTCGGGGCCGAGGGCGTCGAAGATGTCCGCCGGGGTGATGTCCAGAGCACCCGGCGGGAAGCTCGGGTGGTCCTCGGCCGGGTAGGCCGGGTAGTCCTCGTCGGGCCGCTCGAGCAGGCCGACGGCGGTGTGCTGCTCGGCCGGGCCCACCGGGGTGAACCAGTCCGTCGCAGAGTCAAAGGAATCGGCCCAGTAGCCCTCGGTCCGTCGATGACCGGGATAGCTGGGTTCGCCGCGTCCGTTCACAGGGTCGCTACCTCCCGAAGGCGGAAGTCGCGCTGGTGCGGGACGAGCATCGCGTCGGGCGAGACCATGTCTTCGCTCAACTCCTCACTCCCGGCAGGCGCACAACCTTCGTGCTTCGTGTCTGTATCCGACTCCCGCAGCCAACTGCCGTCCAGCCAGCCGGGGCGTCCTGAGCCTCGGCCCGCTTCCCCGACGTACACCGGCGAGACTAACGGGCGTTCCCCATGACTGGTTGTCATCGGTTACGAGGCCGAGACTCTAGCGTGATCAATCGGTGCAGCCAAGATCCCAGATCGCCGATGTGATCTGGGTTACGCCGATTTGCCGGGCAACCAACCACGATCAGTTAGCAACATCGCCCGAATTTGCCCCGTTTGGAGGTACCCAAGCGGGTGTGTTAACTGGTTTCCGGGGCGACCTGGTGACATATCACACGGGCCCGACGCCGACCGTTAGCGCAGCAAAACGGCCGTTTTCCGGTCTTCTGGCGAGAAGACGACGCGAGCCCGGCTCGAGCGCGCTGCGTGCTCGAGCCGGGCTCCCCTCCCCTCACCGTGGGATCTCTACGTCCCAGGGCGAGCCGTTCCCCTCATCGCGGCAGTCCCAACTTGCGCGCGCATGCGGGCCAAGCCGAGAAACCTCCTCGAGCCGTGCGCAACGACTCGGCGATGGCGATCTGCTGCTCGCGCGTCGCCAGATGCGGCAAGCGCTGGAACTGCTCGCCGCCGTAGGCCCGCCAGGTCGAGCGGTTGAACTGCAGACCGCCGTAGTAGCCGTTGCCGGTGTTGATCGCCCAGTTGCCACCGGACTCGCACTGCGCCAGCCGGTCCCAGACGCCGGCGGCCTCCGCAGTGCTCGGCGACACCGCCGCGCCCGTCACCGCGCCGGAGAGCACGATGGCCGCAGCCGCGGTCGTTTTCGCGAAAATACGGAACTTCATCGCAATCCTGACTGCTGTGCCTCCGGGCAGGAGAACCTCCGCCTGACAGCGGCGGAGTTCGGGGGATGCCCTCCATCCCGGCTTCCGAAGTGGACGGTAGGGAGGCCGCAGCGGACTGCAAGCGGGCGTGATCGAACGCCCGATATCAAGAAACTGCCGGTGAGCGAATGCAGTCCCGGGTTACACCGGATCGAGGCCGAAGAGCCGCTCGGCCGTGGCGGTCGTTGCTACGACGAGTTCTTCCAGTGTCATGCCACGGAGTTCTGCAAGATCTCGCAAGGTGTAATTGACGCAGTAGGGCTCGTTCGGCTGTCCCCGGAAGGGGTGCGGGGTCAGGAACGGCGCGTCGGTCTCCACCACCATCTGCTCCAGCGGCACCAGCTGAGCCGCCTCGCGCAGGCCCTTGGCGTTGGCGTTGCGGAAGGTCGCGGTCCCGGCAAACGACAGCACGTACCCCGCGTGCACGCACGCGCGCGCGAACTCGGCGTCCCCGGAGAAGCAGTGGAACACCACCTTCTCCGGCGCGCCCTCCTCCTCGAGGATCCGCAGGATGTCCTGGTGCGCGTCGCGGTCGTGGATCATCAGCGGCTTGCCGCTGCGCTTGGCCAGGTCGATGTGCCAGCGGAACGCCTCCTGCTGCGGCTCCGGCGGCGAGTAGTCCCAGTAGTAGTCGAGCCCGGTCTCGCCAACCGCGACCACGCGTGGGTGCTCGACGAGCTTCTCCAGCACGCTGCGCTCCGCCTCGGCGAAGTCCTTGGTGCGGGTCGGGTGCAGCGCTACCGCGGCGAAAACCCGGTCGTCCCAGGTGGCTGCCTCGACCGCCCACTGGGCGGAGGCGATGTCATCAGCGACCGTGACGACCCGGCCGACGCCCCCGGACTCCGCGCGGTCCACGATGGCCCGCACCTCGTCAGGCGTTTTCGCGCCGCAGGCGTCCAGGTGGGTGTGCGCGTCCACCGCAAGCGCCGGCAGCGCCTCCGGCACCGGCGGCAGCTCCCGCTTCCGGTCCCGCTTGCTCATCGCACCCCTCCAGCACTCGGGTTCAACACGGGTGAGGGGCACCCGCGACCAACCGGCCGCGGATGCCCCTCGGTACGACGGATCAGCTCTCGATCGGGGCCCACTCGGGGCCGGTCTCGCCGAGCTTCGGGTCGAGCTTGGCGAACAGCGGCGTCGGCTTGTTCAGCGGTCGGCCCACCTCGATGTCGGTGGACTCCCACTTCGCCTGCTCGGCCGCGTACTCGCCCATCAGCACCGGGTATTCGATGCTCGCGTCGTCGAGGTCCTGCACCTCGCGGATCTCCGGCTGCGCCGCCCAGACCCCGGTGCCGCCCAGCAGCTCGTGCACCTTCTGCGCCGAGTGCGGCAGGAACGGGGTGAGCAGCGTGTTGGCGTCGGAGACCACCTGCAGCGCAGTGTGCAGGACGGCGTCGCGCCGGTCCGGGTCCTCCTTGAGCTTCCACGGCTCCTGGTCGGACAGGTACTTGTTCGCGGCCGAGACCACGCGCATCGCTTCCTGCGAAGCGGCCTTGAACCGGGACTGCTCCAGGTGCCGACCGACGGTCTCGAAAGCGTTGCGGGACAACGTCTTCAGCTCCTGGTCGGCCGCCTGCGGGGCGGTCGGGGCCGGCACCGCGCCGTTGTTCTTCGCGGCCATCGAGACGGAGCGGTTGACCAGGTTGCCCCACTCGTTGGCCAGCTCGAAGTTGGTGCGGCGGACGAACTCGTCCCAGGTGAAGTCGGTGTCCTGGTTCTCCGGACCCGCCACCGAGATGAAGTAGCGCAGGGTGTCCGGGCCGAACTCGCGCAGGAAGTCCCGCACGTAGATCACCGTGCCGCGGGAGGTGGAGAACTTCGACCCGCTCATGGTGAGGAACTCGCTGGAGACGATCTCGTCCGGCAGGTTCAGCTCGCCGAACGGGCCGGCCGAACCACCCTTGTCGCCCTGACCGTTGTGGCCCATCAGCAGCGTCGGCCAGATCTGGGCGTGGAAGGTGATGTTGTCCTTGCCCATGAAGTAGTAGCCCTTGGCCGACGGGTCGGTCCACCACTGCTTCCAGGCGTCGGCGTCACCGGTCCGGCGAGCCCACTCGACGCTGGCCGACAAGTAGCCGATCACCGCGTCGAACCACACGTAGAACCGCTTCATCGGCTGGTCGCGCCAGCCGTCCAGCGGGATCGGCACACCCCAGTCCAGGTCGCGGCTGATCGCGCGCGGCCGCATGTCCTCGACCAGGTTCTGCGCGAACTTGAGCACGTTGGGCCGCCAGCCGGTGCGGGTCGACAGCCACTTTCCCAGCGACTCGGTGAAGGCGGGCAGGTCCAGGAACAGGTGCTCGGTCTCGACGAACTCCGGCTTCTCGCCGTTGATCCGCGACACCGGGTTGATCAGGTCGGCCGGGTCGAGCTGGTTGCCGCAGTTGTCGCACTGGTCACCGCGCGCGCCGTCGTAACCGCAGATCGGGCAGGTGCCCTCGATGTAGCGGTCGGGCAGAGTGCGGCCGGTGGACGGGCTGATCGCGCCGGTCGTGGTCTTGGGCAGCACGTAGCCGTTGCGGTGCAGCGCGAGGAAGATCTGCTGGACGACCTCGTAGTGGTTGCCCGTGGTGGTGCGGGTGAACAGGTCGTAGGAGAGCCCGAGGCCCTGCAGGTCCTCGGCGATGACCCGGTTGTACTTGTCCGCGAGCTGACGGGTGGTCATGCCCTCGTTCTCGGCCTGCACCGAGATCGGGGTGCCGTGCTCATCCGTGCCGGACACCATGAGGACCTGGTTGCCCGCCATTCGCTGGTAGCGCGAGAAGACGTCCGAGGGCACACCGAAGCCGGAGACGTGGCCGATGTGCCGCGGACCGTTGGCGTAGGGCCAAGCCACAGCGGTCAACACAGAGGCACTCATAGCGACCAGCCTACGGTTCGAGCAGGTGTGACCTCGAACGGGTTCCTGGTTCGGCGCGCACGATCAGGTCTGCAGCGGACCGGTTGGGCGTTGGCCGGATCGAGGGCTTTCAGGACGAGGCGGGCGACGTGGGGGTTGAAGGCGACCGCGAGGTGTTCGGAAAGGCACAACGGACTCGGAAAGCAGAGGTGACGCGACACCGATCAGTTCACCTGGACGCGCCCCTGTCAGGCGAGGTCGGCTCGGAAGAAGTCGACGTTGTAGGGGCCCCATTGGGTCAGGGTGAAGTGGATCGCCGGGCCGTTCGCCGACCACGGGTGCTGGTAGCCGCCGTAGAGGGCGGGGTACTGGGCGCCCGAGATGAGGACCTCGCCGTCGGTCCACGGGCCGGTCAGCTCCGGGGCGGTGCGCAGCACGATCGCCGCGCGGTGCTCATCCAGGTGCACCGCGAACCACTGTCCGAAGTGGCTGTTGAACTGCACCGACAGCTCCGCCACCGGAGCGCTGAGCACGGGTTCTGCGGCGTACGCGTCGCTGCTCCAGCCGGTGCCGGTCCAGTACTCGTACGCCGCCGGTTCCAGCAGGTCGTCGGCATCGACGCGGGCCAGGTGCCCGGCGCCGAACCGCCCGCTCGGCGTCCCGAGGAGGTGCACCCGGCCGTCCACGACCCCGGCGAAGCCGATCATCTGGAACGGGTGGCCGCCCGGGTTCCGCCGTCGCAAGCGGCTCCACCAGCGCTGGCCGCGGTTCGGCCACACCGCCGTCGTCGACTTGGTCCAGGTCAGCCCGCCGTCGTCGGAGTAGGCCAGCGCGCCGTAGTTGGTGTGCCACACGCCCGGCATCCCCCAGCGGCGCACGGACATGTAGTGCAGGTAGTTGCGGCCGCCGATGGCGATGCCGGAGGTCGGGATGACGGTGTGCTCGCGACAGCTGCGGTCGGCGGGCAGGCACTGACCAGCGGATCCGTCGTCGCGCGGGAAGACCCGGTCGAACTTCAGCCCGGCGTCGAGATCGGTGTTGGTGGACCGGGCGATGACGTTGAACCGCCAGTCGGCGTGCTTGGGCCCGGCGCCGTGTCCGCCCCAGCCCTCGCCGTAGGTGTCGCCGAACGCGACCAGCACACCGCCGCGCCCGTCGTCCCACAAGATCCCCAGGTCGGTGGCGGTGATCCCGAACCGGCTGGCGGTGCGGTTGACCGAATCCTCGCCGGTGATCCGGGTGAGCCTCGTCGCACCCAACACACGCACCATGCCGACACCGTACGCGGAAACGATGTTTCCGCAGGCCAAGAAGGCTGCTGGCAGTGGTGGGCGGGGATGTCGGGCAGGGCCATACTGGCGCCGTGCCCGTCCTGACCCAGCCGATCGACGGGACGGCGAGCGCTGAACAGGTGCTGCGCCGTCTCGCTGTTCGCGCGCGTCGCCGCGGACTACCTCCGCCCGCCGCGCTGACCGGCGACTGGTTCGGCGGCTCCGCCGTCCTCGCACCGTCGGTGCGGATCGACGCCACCCCGCCCGAGCGCGCCTTCACGACGTTGGACACCGCTGCGATGTCCGCCGAGCCGGGCCCGGTCGGCGGCGGCTGGATCGGCTACCTCGGTTACGGGCTCACCGACCCCGGCCAGCACCTGCGGCCTCGGCGGTTGCCGACGGCCGCGTGGGGTTGGGCCGATCACCTGCTCCGGCGCGACTCGAGCGGGCAGTGGTGGTTCGAGGCGCTGGGCGAAGTTTCGCCCGAGCTGATCATCGAGCTCGCCGACCTGATCTGCACGGAGGACCCGCCGCGGGCCGAGTGGACGGCCGGGCCGGTGCGGCGTCCGGACCCCGATGAGCACAGCAAGGCGGTTCTGGGCTGCGTCGAGGAGATCGGCGCGGGCGAGATCTTCCAGGCCAACATCTGCAGCCGCTTCGAGGTGCCGTTCGAGGGCGATCCGCTGGAGGTGTTCGCCGAGGGCAGCTCGCGTTTCCAACCGGCGCGGGCGGCCTACGTGGCCGGGCAGTGGGGCGCGATCGCGTCGTTGTCCCCCGAACTGTTCCTGACCCGGCGCGGGCGCGTGGTGCACTCCAGCCCGATCAAGGGCACGCTGCCGCGCCGCGGCCCGCAGGACGACGGCAACGCCGACCTGCTGCGTTCGTCCGCGAAGGACATCGCGGAGAACGTGATGATCGTGGACATGGCGCGCAACGACCTGGGCCGCGTCGCCGAAGTCGGACGGGTCACCGTGCCGCGGCTGCTGGACGTGCAACCGCATCCGGGCGTGTGGCACCTGGTCTCGGACGTGCGGGCAGAAGTCCCCGAAGACCTGCCGAACTCGGAGCTGCTGGAGGCGGCGTTCCCGCCCGCCTCGGTGACCGGCGCGCCGAAGGTGCGCGCGCTGGAGATCATCGCCGAACTGGAGTCGCAGCCGCGCGACGTCTACTGCGGCGCGGTCGGCATGTTCTCGCCGGTCGCGGGCCTGGAGCTCAACGTGGCCATCCGAACCCTGGAACACGCCGACGGGGTGTTCCACCTGGGCGTCGGAGGCGGAATCACCGCGGACTCGGACCCGAACCTCGAATGGCGAGAAGTCCTCGCCAAGGCCGCCCCGGCCCTGGCTCTCCTCACCCAGGAAGACCACCCCTAGACGTCCGGGCCCCGCGATTTCAATGAGGTTTTTTCAGGCTCGTTTTGCGTGGCGGTGCGGGTGGCGGAACCTCAGACGCCGCCTGGCTGCGGGATCCCGTTTTTATGTATGTCCAATACACGGCAAACGGGCTGTCCTCGCCAGGCGACGTCTGAGAACCCGCGGC